>MFGV01000034.1 GCA_001778375.1 Candidatus Firestonebacteria bacterium RIFOXYD2_FULL_39_29 | reverse complement strand
TCTAAGAGGTATTTTAACAAACTTTTCTACAAAATGCTGAAAAATAAAGCATTTTAGGAAAATATTTTAACAAAGGACAGTATATCTGTCCGTAAGCCCTTTGCGAAATCCGCCTAGGCGGAAAAAAAGACCGGATTTACTCAGAGCTAAGAAAAATATTTGAAGGGGGAAGTGTAAAATGAATTGGCAGGAAAAATATAAAAGAAAAGATCATCTGGAATTCAGGGTCGGTGACGAGATAAAACTTGGTGTACGCATTAAAGAAGGCGACAAGGAAAGAATACAGTCCTTTGAAGGTTTAGTCCTCAGTATCAGAGGAGAAGGGCTTAATAAAACTTTTAAAGTGAGAAAGATATCCGGCGGTTTCGGCGTTGAAAGGACCTTCTTATTTCACTCGCATGCGGTTGCAACCGTAAAAGTATTAAAGAGCGGCAGAACCAGAAGGGCAAAGCTTTTTTATCTCAGGGAGAAAGTAGGTAAGGGTTCAAGACTTAAAGAAGATCTTACTCTGACGGCGCTTCCTGCGGAAGAACCTAAGGCAGCTGCTCCTGTTCCTGCTGCGGCAGTGCCTTCTGAAGTTGCTGCGACTGCAGATGCTCCAAAGTGAACAGGATCGTTTAAAACAATTACTAAAAATTGAAAACTCCCTCTTTGAATCGGGAATTCGGATTCTGGCGGGAGTTGATGAAGTAGGCAGGGGGCCGCTGTCCGGTCCCGTAATAGCCGCTGCGGTATCTTTTAGCCGGGAAAGACTGGCAGATCTTTCAATATTTGCCGGTGTAAATGATTCAAAAAAAGTAAAACCAGCCTTAAGGGAAAAGCTTTCCGATATCATAATGTCCAAAGCAGACAGCTATGCTTTTGGAATTGTGGATGAAAAAGAAATTGATAAGATTAATATTTTGCGCGCTTCCTTAAAAGCCATGGAAATGGCCGCAGCTTCCTTGAAAATACTTCCCGAAATACTTTTAATTGACGGACCGTATGAGATAAAATCAAAGCTCCCGCAAAAAGCAATAATAGGCGGGGACGCAAAATCTTTTGTAATTGCCGCCGCTTCCATTATTGCAAAAGTCAAAAGAGATGCTATAATGGTACAATACGACAAGGAATTCCCTATGTACGGGTTTGCCAGACACAAGGGGTATGGAACGGCTGAACATATTGCCGCGATAAGAAAATACGGAAGATGCAGGATACACAGACAATGTTTTGGAAAAAACTTTTAGGAGACAGCGGCGAAACTTTAGCCGCGATATATTTACAAAAAAACGGCTATAAGATAATAGCCCGTAACTATAAATGCTGTTACGGCGAGATAGATATCATCGCAAAAGAAAAAGACATCTGGTGTTTTATAGAGGTAAAAGCGATAGCAAAACCCGTGGCAGAATCGCCCTTTGACACAATAGGCAAGAAAAAGATGGAACATATCGAAAATTCCGCGGCGCAGTATGTGGCGGAGAACAAACTGGGAAATGAAAAGATCAGATTTGATGCGGTCGGCATCCGTGTTGGTTCCGGAAATTATGACATAGAGCTGGTAAAGGGTATATTTTGATAAGGAATATTTTTGAATACATAGGATCCAGAGTTATGGCGTTTCTTTCCGAAGCAGGGAAGATAACCCGGCTTTTCGGACAGGTATTATTTTGGACTTTTAAGAAACCTTCTGAAATAAAAAGTATATTTGAACAGATGGTGATCATCGGTAATAAGTCCCTGGCTGTTGTGACCATTACCTCTCTTTCTACGGGGATGATACTGGCGCTTCAGACAGGAACCGCCATTGAAAGAAAGATCTCCGGAGCGGCAAATATGCTCGGGGGCATTGTTTCGCTCGCGCTTACCAGAGAACTGGCGCCGGTCCTTATCGGCCTTGTTATGGCAGGAAAGATCGGCTCGGCCATAGCGGCAGAGATAGGCACTATGAATGTGACTGAACAGATTGATGCTTTAAAAACCATGGCCACCAATCCTGTAAAATATCTGGCTGTCCCGCGGTTCCTTGCTGCGCTTTTTATGCTGCCGCTTCTTACTATATATGCTGACTTACTGGGAACACTCGGCGGGCTTTTTATAAGTTTAAATATTTTTGACGGAACGACCGGCGGCTATTTTGAAAGCTTGAATATGTATATGCGTCTTGATGATGTTTTTAAAGGTTTATTTAAAACGGTGTTCTTTGGCGGTATTATCGCGGTGGTTGGCTGTCAAAGGGGTTTTGAAACAGAAGGCGGAGCCGAAGGTGTGGGTAAGTCTACAACTTCCTCCGTTGTTATTTCTTCAATGCTGATACTGGTCACTGACTATATATTGACCGCATTCCTCTGGTAGAAAAAATGATAAAGATAAGTAATGTTACAAAATATTTCGGCGCGCAAATGGTCATGAACGGACTTTCTCTGGATATTCCGGATAAAAAAACTATTGTTATTATCGGTAGAAGCGGCTGCGGGAAGAGCGTGCTGCTTAAACATATGATCGGACTCCTTAAACCGGATTCGGGAAAGATCCTTGTCAAAGGCAGGGATATTGCTAAAATGGATAACAAAGAACTGGATGATATCAGGAAAGATTACGGGATGCTTTTTCAGAGTTCGGCTCTCTTTGACTCGCTTACGGTTGCCGAAAATGTCGGCTTTTCTCTTACCCGCTTCTCCAAAAAAAGCTCTTCGGAGATAAGAAAACTGGTAAAGGAAAAATTGGCGCTTGTAGGACTTGAAAATGTAGAAGATAAAAAGCCTGCTGAACTTTCCGGGGGTATGAAAAAAAGGGTAGGGCTTGCCAGAGCTATTGCAATGGATCCGGAAATCATGCTTTATGATGAACCAACGACAGGGCTTGATCCTATTATGTCTGATATTATTAATGAACTTATAGTGGATCTCCAGAAAAAACTTAAGATGACGAGTGTGGTCGTTACGCATGATATGAAGAGTGCATATAATATAGGGGATAAAATAGCCATGATGTATGAAGGTAAAATAATAGAGGTGGGTACCCCGAAAGAGATCCAGCACACAAAAAACGCGGTAGTTAAACAGTTTATTAAGGGGAGTTCGGTCGGACCGATAGAAGTTTTAGGCTGACAACCGGAAGGTTGGAGGCTCAGATGCGCAGAGGCGCGGCAAGAGCAAGCACGATGTACAAAGTACGAAGTTTTACACCAAGGAGCTTTTGATATATTAAATACCACATTAAGGTAGAACGTGATAACGTGGAACGTTTTAACGGAGGTTAGTCTATGTCATTATCAAATGAAGTAAAGGTGGGAATATTTACTGTCGTTGCGGCAGCGATACTTCTTGCCGGTACGGTTTTCATCGGCGGGTTCACGATTTTTGAGAAGGGGTATAAGGTCAATGTCGTTTTCGATTCGGCTCCGGACTTGAAAGCCCGCTCCAAAGTGAAATATGGCGGAGGAGTTAACATCGGCCGGGTTAATAACCTTTCCTTAACCAATGACGGTAAAATAAATGTAGAACTCTTTATTTTTAAAAATACTAAAGGTTTTAAATTCCGGAAGGACTGTTATATCTCCGTCTCTTCAACCGGAGTGATGGGCGAAAAATTTATAAATGTCTCCGGCGGATCAAAAGCGTCGGCTCTTGTTGTTCCGGGTGATGTCCTTTCGGGCCGGAGTTCCTATGGTATTGATGCGGCGCTCGAAAGTATGTCGCAGGCCTCGGCAGAATTAAAAGATGTTCTCGGAGCTTTAAATAAAATCGTAGGAGGGGTTCAAAGTTCTCTTGTCGGGTCTTTGCAGAACGTAAATGATCTTACCAGAGTGACAAAAAGTATTGTGGAAAAGAGCGGACCTGCAATAACAAGATCAGTGGAAAATTTTGAAAAAACCTCGCAAGAACTGGCTCTTGCCACAAAAAATTTACAGGAACTTACCGGGCAGTTAAATATATTAATAAAAGATATTAATAAAGGAGATCTGCCCAAGACCATGGACAATCTAAATAAAGTCTCGCTCAAACTTGATGAGACGGTTTCCAATTTGGATTCTGCCGCAAAAAAGATAGATAAAGGCGACGGAACGCTTTCAGTTCTCATAAATGACAAAAAAATGGCAGAAGACCTTAAAGGTTTCATAAAGGATGTTAAAGATAACCCCTGGAAGATATTGTGGAAAAAATAAGAAAGGCAATGACTAAGTACTAGTGACTAATGACTATTTAAGGAAGGCGGAATGAAGCGTTCCGCCGAATTGAAAACAAATATTTATCAGCGGAATCAGCTTTTGAATCAGCGATATCAACTGCCGGGAATGAAGGTAAACGTAGGCAGGAAAGATAATTCTTATGTCTAAGGAAGAGTATGAAAGCTAAAGTGAAGTTCGTTTGTCAGAATTGCGGGTATGAGTCGGCCAGGTGGCTGGGGAAGTGTTCGGAGTGTAACAGCTGGAACTCTTTTGTGGAAGAGAAGACTGTTACGGAGAAAAGTCAAAAGTATACGTTTGAAGCGGGAAAGACCAGTAAAGTATCAGCTATAACGGATATAGAAGGGCGCGAAGAAGACAGGTATAATACAGGGATTAATGAATTAAATAAAGTTCTGGGCGGCGGGCTGGTGATCGGCTCTCTGGTTCTTATCGGGGGAGAGCCGGGTATCGGAAAGTCCACTTTGGTACTTCAAATGTGTAATGAGTTAAGCAAAAAGTACGGGTCGGTGCTTTATATTTCCGGGGAAGAGTCAATTTCTCAGATTAAGATGAGGGCAAACCGCTTGAAAGCGGTATCCAAAGATATTTTTCTGGTCTCGGAAACAAATATTAAAGTTATCGAAAAACATATATATGAGGCAAAACCTAAAGTTGTAATAATTGACTCGATCCAGACAATATTTAATGAAGATATTCCTTCTGCGCCGGGGAGTGTTTCTCAGGTCCGGGAAAATGCCACAAAGTTGATGTATATCAGTAAAGGCAGCGGAGTTTCTATTTTTCTGGTCGGTCACGTTACCAAGGACGGTTCAATCGCCGGACCGAGAGTTCTCGAACATCTTGTGGATACAGTACTATATTTTGAGGGAGATAAAAACCATAATTTTAGAATTCTCCGTTCTTATAAAAATAGATTTGGGCCTGCTAATGAGATAGCTGTCTTTGAAATGGCAGAAGGCGGACTTAAAGAAGTTGAAAATCCTTCTGCATTATTTCTGGCGGAACGCACCGCTGATGCTTCAGGATCTGTTATAATTTCTGCAATGGAAGGTACCAGACCGTTTCTGGTAGAAATTCAGGCGCTTGTATCTCCTTCATATTTTGGGATGCCTCAAAGAAGAGCAAGCGGCGTGGATTATAACAGGTTCACCCTTTTGGCGGCGGTTTTGGAGAAACGGGGCGGATTTAATCTGGCAAATCAGGATATTTTTGTAAATGTAGCGGGAGGAGTTTCAGTAGATGAACCCGCGGCGGATTTGGGAGTAGTTGTTGCCATAGCTTCAAGCATCAGAGATATTCCTACCGATGCAAAAACAGTATGTTTCGGGGAAGTAGGCCTCGGAGGTGAAATTCGCGCAGTATCCCAGGTGACGGAAAGAATAAAAGAAGCAGCCCGTCTCGGATTTACTAAATGTATTGTACCCCAGTCCAATATGAACGGGCTTGTTATAAAAGACAAGATACAGGTGCAGGGGGCGAGATACATTAGAGACGTTTTGAATACCATATTTTAGAAGTTGACGTCTCTGAGGGTTTGACGATTAGAAGGTTAGAGGGTTGGCAAAAACGGAAGACGGAAGCCGGAGGACAGAAGGCAGTTGAGCAAAGTCTAAATAAACGGACCATAATGCTTTGCGAAATCCGCCTAGGCGGAAGGGCGGCAGGAAAAGTACAAATGACTAACGACAAATGACAATTTAATGTGGGCGGAAAGAAACACTCCGCCAAGATTAAATTAAATGCCACATTAATTTAGAATGTGAGTAACGTGGAACGTTCTAACGGAATTGTTGTAGTAAAGGAGAATCCATGTTAAAAACCATTAATCAAGCAGTCATAAATGACAGACCGTATCTCATAACTTTACTCGGCAAGCTCGTGGAGATTCCTACTATATCCGAGCCGGGGGTGAATTATGGGCGGTTTGTTAAGGTACTGGAAAAAGAGTGCAAAAAAATAGGTTTAAAAACAAAGATCATTAAGGTTACGGATAAGAAATTTATCAACAGCTTAAAAGAGGAGTGCAGGAAGAACCCCAGATATATACTGATGGCCTATTGGAATACGGGGGCTAAGAAAACTCTGCATTTTAACGGGCATTATGATGTGGTTCCTGCATCGCTGGGTTTCTCAAAAAATCCGTTTAAACTTAATATAAAAGGTGATAAGATAATAGCTCGCGGCGCTGCTGATATGAAGTCAGGAATAGTTGCGATGCTTTCCGCTGTACGAGCTTTGAAAATACTTAAAATTAAACCGGCGTGGAATCTTGAATTCTCTTTTGTTCCGGATGAAGAGATAGGCGGTTACTGCGGGTCCGGCTATATCTGCCATAAGAAAATACCCAAGGCGGATGTAGTTATCGAAGGTGATGGCGGCGGAGGCAATAGTTTAACCGTAGCTCACAGAGGTATTGTGGGCTTTCGTGTGACCGTTATCGGTAAAGCAGTGCATGCGGCGTTGCATACTAAAGGAGTTAATGCTTTTCTTAAAGCTGTAAAGATAGTTAATGAACTGGAAATTTTTAGAAATAAAATAGAAAAAAGAAAGTCAAAATATTATGCTAAAGCTCCTATATCTAAAATTGCAACGATGATGATCGGCGGTCTTTCCAGCGGCGGACTAAAGAGTAATTCGGTACCTGACAAATTTACGTTTACCATAGACAGAAGAGTAATACCCGAAGAAAGCATGAAGAAGGCAAGAAAAGAGATAGTCGACCTTATAAATTCTGTTGTGAAAAAAGACGGTACTTTTAAAGTTAAAATAGAGGTTTCAGAAGCAACGCATTCAAGCATAGAAAAAGATGCTCCAATATGTAAATTGCTCGGAAGTATTCTGGAAGAATATTACGGAAGAAAACCTCTGATGCTCATTACCGGAGGAAGACTTGATTCCGCGTTTTTTTCTCAAGTGCTGAAAAAACCGACTCTGGCTTTCGGGGTAAACGGAACAAACTATCATGCGGATGATGAGTACACGACGGGAAAAGATATTATTACGGCGGCGGCTATATACGCCCGATTAATGTGTAAAGGATATTGAAGTCAGAGCTAAGCAAGAACAGTAATGGAAGAAAGTGAAGTAGGTGAAGTAAGAACAGAAAGTTGAGCATCTAAGGAGTAAGAGCACTACCTTAATGTAGAACGTGAGCAACGTGCTAACGTGTAACGTTTTAACGGAATTACTTGTATCAGTGTCCACCTACGGTGAGATCTCGTCCGCTACAATGCTGTGCGAGACCTCGCCAATAGGAGGGCCAAGGACGGAGAATCCTGTAGAAGTTTTGCATGCTCTCCGCCAAAAAGATCGGCGGACAAACATATATTTAAATTAAAGTTGTTTGAAAAGGAGGAAATATTATGATCGTAGGAGTGCCAAAAGAGGTAAAAGAAAATGAGTTTAGGGTGGGAATGGTTCCCTCCGGAGTGGAAGCTCTTGTCAGAGCGGGACATAAAGTAATTGTTGAGAAAAACGCCGGATTTGGAAGCGGCATACTGGATGCTGAATACAAAAAAGCGGGAGCGCAAATAAAAGGTACAAATAAAGAAGTTTACAAGCAGGCGGATATGATCGTTAAAGTGAAAGAACCGATCCGCATGGAATATTCCTTACTTCGAGAAAATCAGATTGTGTTCACATATTTTCATTTTGCAGCGGATTTGGTTCTTACCAAAGCAGTTGTAAAGAGCAAATGTATTGCAATAGCTTACGAGACTGTTGAAGAAGGCGGAACGCTTCCTCTTTTGACTCCTATGAGTGAGATTGCCGGAAGAATGGCGGTGCAGGAAGGCGCAAAATATCTGGAAAAACCGATGATGGGACGCGGTGTACTGCTTGGCGGCGTGCCCGGTGTCGCTCCTTGTGAAGTCGTTGTGATCGGCGGCGGTATAGTCGGGACAAATGCAGCTAAGATGGCGGCGGGACTTGGCGCGAAAGTAACTCTTCTTGATGTTAATTTGGACAGGCTGAGATATCTTGATGATATAATGCCAAAGAATGTAACCTTCCTTATGTCAAACGGCTACAACATAAGAGAACAGGCAAAAAAAGCGGATCTTTTAATCGGCGCAGTTCTTGTGAAAGGTGCAAAAGCCCCGACTCTGGTATCGAAAGAAACTATCAAAGCAATGAAGCACGGCGCAGTTGTGGTGGATGTGGCTATTGATCAGGGCGGCTGTATTGAAACAGTGCGTCCGACATCACACGCCCATCCGACTTTTATCTACGGCGGAGTTGTCCATTATTGCGTGACGAATATGCCCGGTGCTGTGGGAAGAACCTCAACATTCGCGTTAACCAATGCAACCTTCCCGTATGCTCTGAAAATTGCAAACCTCGGTGCCGAAGAATCCATAAAGAAAATGCCCGGACTTGCAAAAGGCTTGAATATGTACAAAGGAAAGATAACCTACAAAGCCGTTGCGGACACGTTCAAGATGCCCTACGTTCCGGTAGAAAACGCGCTAAATTAGAGAGAATAAAAAAAAGGCGGAGCAGAAAAAAGGCTCCGCCTTTTTTGTTTCTATCAAGTAGTGACGATTGAAGTTCAGTTTGCTATTTAGAAACGTGTAATATTTTGCTATAATACCTATGTTCTGCCTCATCTTAAAATTCCGGGGTAGTGTAATGGTAACACAGCGGCCTTTGACGTCGCCCTTCGTGGTTCGAGTCCACGCCCCGGAGCAAAAATATTGAAAAGCAATATTTTTGCAGAGCAATTGAACAATGGAGAAAAGAAAATCGATAAAACAATTGCGGTCAATTCTTTATTTTCTATTACTCAAAATAATATTATTTATTAACAGTAAATTAGAGAGGCAGGCTATGCAAAGCAATCTGTGGTTTTTTAAAGTGTTAATATGCGCTTAAATATTAATATAAATTTTGAAAGGTAAAAAATGAAAATTGCAATTATTATATTATTGCTTTTATCGATGGTCTCTTGTTCCAGCAATACTGGGAAAAAAGATTTAACTGGAAAAATAATACAAAAATACCCAAATGGACAGATAAAAGAGGTTATTTTATATGAAGGTAATAAAGAGATAGCAAGAAACATATATAACGAGAACGGGGAAATTGTAAAAAAAGTTGGCAACGTGCCGGACGGTGTTATAAGAATATATTATGAAAATGGAATAGTTATGTCGGAATTTACTAAAAAAAAGGGCAAAATGAATGGTTTGTTTAAGATGTATTATGATGATGGAAAACTTTTGCTGGAAACAAATTTTATAGACGATAAGTTAGATTTCCAGAAAGAATATAGAAAAGATGGAAAACTTAAGGTGCAATCTGATTTTGAAGATGGTAAGTTAAGGTTATCTACAGTGTATTGGGAAAATGGCGGAATAGAGTCATTAATAACTTTCAAAAATGGGAAAATAACAAAATCGAGATCATACGACAATTCCGGTAAGGAGATTTCAAGCCAGAAATATTCTTATAAAGAAAAACCAGCTACACCGGAAAGTAGAAAATAAGCTGGTTCTTACGATTGCAAGTAGTGAAAATCATCCAGTATGGGGAGCAAATCTAATTATAATGCAAAAAAACAAAGATGCGTTTGGAAGGGCGCTTTATGCGTATTATACAAAGAGGATTAATTTCTTATTGGCGGGCAGGGATGACGGGTTTGTATCTGATGCCGGCGGGGTTAAGGTTTATTTTGATACTTATGCGAAATGGCCTGTAAGGGAAAAGAGGGCGCTGAAACTGATAAAAAAAACGGATAAAGTTCTGGATATCGGGTGCGGGGCAGGAAGACATGCTTTATATCTTCAGAGTAAAGGTATTGATGTAACGGGTATTGATAACTCGCCTTTGGCTGTTAAGGTCTGTAAACTCCGCGGAGTGAAAAGAGCGAAGGTAACAGCAATAGAGGAAATATCCAAAAAGACAGGGGTTTTTAATGTAATGCTTCTTATGTGTAATAATTTTGGGTTGTTTGGGACGGAGAAGAAAGCCAAAAGACTTCTTAAGAAGTTCCATAATATAACTCCTCCGAGAGCTAAAATAATAACGGAGAGTTATGATTCAAATACTGCCTTCTTCAGGGATTACCGTGCTTTTAACAGAAAAAAGGGGAGGCATCCGGGAGCGTTTCGAGTCAAGCTTTTCTACGGTCGTTATGAATCGGACTGGTTCGAATATATTAGAGTTTCTCCGCTGGAGTTAAAGAAGATAGTCAAGGGGACGGGTTGGAAAGTTGGAAAGATATTTCCTACCAGGGATTATTCTTATGTGGCGGTACTTGAAAAATCCTGAAAAAACGTAAGATGATTATTATCATAGGGGTTTTGGCTGGGAAATTGATATAATAGACTCGAAAGTTGAAGAACTAAATTCGATCTTCCGCCTTAGAGATTGGCGGATGCCGAAATATAATAAACACTATGGAAGGCAGATACACGGATAAGAAAGGCGATGACACAGATAAAGGATTTTGTAGTGGGGTATATATGGAAAGTATTAAGATAACGGAACTTGTAAAAAAATATGATAAGGTGACTGCGGTTAATGGGATTAATCTTACCATTGATGAAGGGGAGATCTTCGGGCTTCTCGGGCCTAACGGGGCGGGGAAGACTACTACTTTAATGATGCTGTCAACGCTTTTAAAGCCTACTTCGGGTCTGGCTATTGTTAATGGATATAATGTTGTAACGCATCCGGATGAAGTCAGGGAGTCAATAGGGATGGTTTTTCAGGATCCCAGTTCGGATACTCTGCTTACGGGATACGAGAATTTAAAACTCCATGCGCTTATGTATAATCTTCCCTGGAAAGCTATTGATAAAAAAATAGAAAGCGTATTGGAACTTGTTGATCTGCAGAAAAGGAAATATGATATAGTGAAAAAGTATTCCGGGGGAATGAGAAGACGACTGGAGATAGCAAGAGGACTGCTTCACGAACCAAAGATATTTTTTCTGGATGAACCTACCCTTGGGCTGGATCCGCAGACCAGACAGCATATCTGGGAGTATATTAGGGCACTGGCGAAAAAAATAAAGATGACTATAATTGTTACGACGCATTACATGGAGGAAGCTGAGAAACTTTGCAGCAGGATAGGTATAGTGGATCACGGGAAGATAGTGGCGCTGGATTCTCCGGTAAATCTTATACGCTCGACCGGCGGGGATATGGTTAACCTGAAAGGCAAGAACCTGAATCTGAAAGAGATTGAAAAACTTCCTTTTGTTAAAGGTATAAAAAATGTAGAAGGGAAATATTTAATTTCCGTGGAAAATGCGGGAAAGAATTTGCAGCAGTTACTTTCTCTTTCGGGCGAAGTTGAATTTGTAGAAGTACACTCTCCGGACTTAAACGATGTCTTTTTATTTTATACCGGAAGAGAAATGCGGGAAGCAGGAGAGGAAGTAAGCTTTATGCAAGATGCGATGAGGACATCCTGATGGATATTAGAAAAACATTAAAAGGTCTGTATGCGCTCTGGTTTCGGGAGTTTCGTGTTTTTACCCGGGAGAAAAGCAGGGTTTTTTCTTCTGTAGCACTCCCTCTCTTCTGGTACTTTATTTTTGGAAGCGGCGTAGGTTCAATGACGACCAATGTCGCTGATTATCAGCATTTTATTTTTCCGGGCTTTTTGGCAATGACGATAATCTTTACCGGTCTATTTGCCGGAGCCTATATTGTCTGGGATAAAAAAATAGATTTTTTAAAGGAAGTTCTGATAACCCCGCTTTCAAGGACTACGGTATTTTTTGGCAAAGCAATGGGAAGCATGACGGATGCGCTTATTCAGTCCTATTTTCTGCTGCTTGTAGGAGTTCTATTTCTGGGAGTTCCGTTTACGGCTTCAAGTGTTATTCTTTCCATGATAATGCTTTTTGTGTTTGCTAACGGACTTATCAGTTTGGGGTTAATCATCGGTTCTTTTATGGAAAGCCCGGAAGGTTATGGCTTGATTTCAAGCTTTGTAATTTACCCTATTTTCCTTCTTTCCGGCGCGCTATATCCTTTAGATAATTTACCCGGCTGGATGCAAATACTGACGCGGCTGGATCCTGCAACCTACGCAGTAGACGGTTTAAGAGCCGTAATCCTGGGAAAATCCACTATGGCGTATCTTCCTAATCTGTTGGTTGTGTTGGGTTTTGATGTTTTAATGATGTTTGTAGGCACCTGGGCATTTAAGAGAATGAAATTGTAGCAAGCACTAAGAACTAAATTCGAAATTCTAAACAAAATCAAAGAAATCATATTTATTGGAAGAACTAGATCAATAATCGATTTTTGGAATATAGCTATAATAAAGGTTATCACATTATCAGGGGTATATAAATAATAACTCAATAATGTGGAACGTTAGCAACCTTTTAACGTGTAACGTTTGAACTTTTTATTGATTGACTTTTATTCTATATAGGATATAATTTACTATGAAACAAAAAGGGTTTACGTTGATTGAATTAATGATTGTTGTTGCCATTATTGGGATACTTGCGGCTGTTGCCGTTCCTAGATTTGCGCAGATGGTAGAAGTAAGCCGGGAAGGGGCCACAAAAGGTAACCTGAGCGCTCTTCGCTCGTCGGTCAGTATTTACTATTCGGAAAAAGAAGGAGTCTGGCCGGTGGATTTGAATAACTTTACAAGTTACATGGCTGTTATTCCTCCGGCAAGAGCAAAACCTCTTGGAGACAGCGCTGTGGTATCGATTGTAAGCACATCTCCCGCGTCTCCCGGAATAGGTTGGGCTTATTTGCAAAACGGCGGGTTACTGTGGGGAAATAGCATAGCTACAGATGTTAAGGGTACTTCTTTTACAAGTTATTAAAGACAGCAAAAAAAGCAAGTAAAGCAAATACAGTAAGAAAAGTGAGAAAATAAATTCTTGTATCAGTGTCCACCTGTGGTCGTCCGCTACAATGCTGTGCGAAACCTCGCCAATAGGCGGGCCAAGGGCGGAGAATCCGAAAGAGTTGTAATCTCAACAAAAGATCCGCCTTATATAGCTGGCGGAAGAGGAATCATTTTAGGGGGGAACAAAAAATGAAAAAAATGTCAAAAAGTTTTGTTTTTATAGCGGTACTTTGTGCTTTTTCTTTTGCGGAAACCAGAGCGGTGATTAGTGATATGGAGGGAGATGTTTTCGTTAAAAAAGTAAAAAATGCAGAGCTTACGGTCGCTGATGTTGATATGGAGCTTAATGACGGTGACATTATTATTACAAAAAAGGACGGGAAGGCGGAGATTATATTTGACGAAAGCAATTCCATGATCACTCTGCTGGAAAATACCCAGCTTGTCCTTGCAAAAATGGAAAGCACTTCGAAAGAACAAAATACTTTTCTAGAATTGATTGCAGGCGGGATTGTAAATATAATAAATAAAGCTGAAGGTGTAAAAAAAAGTTTTGAAGTGAAAACACCAAATGCGGTTGCGGCGGTAAAAGGTACTCAGTTTGGCGTAGAAGCTTTCGAAAAAGAAAGTAACTTTGGTGTTTTTGAAGGAGAAGTGGTTGTGAGCGGAGTTGATGCCTCCGGCGTGCTTTTGGAGAAGGCTAATGTAACAGAGAATAATGAATGCCGTATTTCTCTGAATCAACGGAATTATAAGCAAGAAAAAATAAAAAGCAGAATGCAAAAAGTGTTTGGAGATATTCACAGGAGATCCCTTGCCAATGGTTCTCTTTACGCAAAATTAAAGAAAAGCGGGGATTTTGAAAAGATAAAAGCAGCAAGAAGAGTAATGATGCTTGCCGGAGCAAAAGAATACATGAGAAAAAATCCTGAATGGAGAAAAAATCTGTCTCCGGAACAGCTTGCCAGGATTAATTTTATGTTAAAGAGCGAGAAATCCTCCGAGAACATTCAGAGCCTTAAGGAAACCATTAAGAGATATCCGTTCCTTATTGAAAAATACAGACGTATACAAATGGAAAACTTTCGAAAAATTGGGGATTTGAAGGAAAGAGGTCTTTCAAAAGATTTTCTGGAGAAAAGACAGAGAATGCAAAAGCAGCACAGACCCCAATCCCGTCCTTTAAAAAAGTAGAGAAAGACAGATGCTTTATGAAGAAATATCCTCCAATAAATACAAAACGGCATTTCTAGTAATACTTTTTGTAATTTTAGTACTGTTTCTTGGTTATGTTTTTGGCGAGGTTTCCGGATTTGGTCATTTTGGGTTTTTACTTGCCGCAATGATTTCGTTTATTATGGCCTGGGGAAGCTATTATTATAGTGATCAAATAGTGCTTTCGATATCTCACGCTGTTCCCGCGGATCCAAAGGACCACGCTTATTTAATTAATACTGTAGAAGGTCTTTGTCTTGCGGCAGGGCTTCCGAGGCCTAAAGTCTACGTAATATATGATACCGCCCCGAACGCTTTTGCCACAGGAAGGGATCCTTCTCATGCCGCGGTGGTTTTTACGACGGGAATAATAGAAAAACTGAACCGGCAGGAGTTGGAAGGTGTTATAGCTCATGAATTGTCGCATGTGAAAAACTATGACATACTTATATCCACCGTTTCCGTGGTGATGGTCGGAACGGTGACTTTACTTTCGGATTGGATGCTTCGCAATGTCAGGTGGTCAAAGCTTGGAGGAAGAGGGCGGGGATCCGGCGGATATCTCGGTCTTGCTCTGCTTTTAGCATCTATTATTCTGGCTATTTTATCCCCTTTCATTGCTCAATTAATGCATTTTGCAATTTCCAGAAGGCGTGAATTTCAGGCGGATGCTTCTGCGGCGCTTTTAACCAGGTATCCTCCGGGGCTGGCGAGCGCCCTCGAAAAAATATCCAAAGATACCGAACCGCTGGAAGTTGCCAACAAAGCCACCGCCCATCTTTTTATTGCCAACCCTTTTAAAAATATAGGCGGTATGACAAGTAAGCTTTTTGATACTCACCCGCCTATTGAAGAAAGAATAAAAATCCTGAAGGCAATGTAATGAGTTTAACCGCTGTCTTTCTTGCTGCTGCTTTAACGCTCTCGGGGATTGAATACAGGCAAAATACCGAGGGAATAATTCTCCCTCCGTTAACCGGGAGAATAACAGGGGAACTTGAAGCAAAAACAGGAATAAGAATACGGTTTATAATAGATAAAAATATAGAATTTTCTCCCGGGTATTTTAAAGAAGCGTTAAAAACGGGAAACCCGGACAACGATATCATTATATTTGTAGATGTGAAAAAAAACAAATTATACAAGTATCAAGGAAAGAACACTTCCGGTATAATTAGCCCGGATAAATTAAAATACATTATTGAAAATGAAATAAGCGGAACGAATCCGTTGTTTTTTAATGAAAGAATGGATTCCCTGGCAGCTGTTTTTGCTTCTCTTGTTTCCGAAAAAAAGAATATACATTTGAAAAGTTTAGAAGGTATATACGTTAAGCCCGTTAATTCATTCCTCTATCGCATAACCGCTGCCCCTCCATTCAGCTTTGCGGTAAAAGCTTTTTATTATAATATATTTCTCTTTATTTCAATATTTCCGGTTATATCCTGGTTTATTTTTGTCAAAGCTGTTGAAATTCTGTTTGGCGAAACTGCGGCAGAGCAGGGCTCAAAAGTTTGGAAGGTATTTTTATTTGCAACCTTTTGTGTTATAATTACCAGAGTATTGCTGGATTATAACAGGCTTATTGGAACTATTTCTGCTGTTCTTGTGCTGTTTATGCCGTTTGTGGCTATTTGCACTGCAATTTTTAAGGACGAAATAAGAAATTTTACGTTTAAATTTTTCGGATGGGAGGATTAAATATGATTATAATAGTTTTGCTGGTTGTCTTGGTAATTGCAGGTCTTGTGTTTGCTTCGGTGTATAACCGGCTGGTAGTCTTAAGAAACAGGTGTGAGAACGGATGGGCGCAGGTGGATGTTCAACTTAAAAAAAGAGCCGATTTGGTCCCGAATCTGGTGGAAACAGTCAAAGGATATGCTGCGCATGAAAAAGGCGTCTTTGAGGCCGTAACCAAAGCAAGAGCTTCAATTATGAATGCCGGTTCAGTGGCTGATATGCAAACCGCGCAAAATGGTCTGACTTCCGCGCTAAAAAGTTTATTTGCGGTAGTGGAAGCCTATCCGCAGCTTAAAGCTGATTCCCAGTTTATAATGCTTCAGGAACAGCTTGACGGAATTGAAAGCAAAATTGCCTATGCCCGTCAGTTTTATAATGATACTGTCATGAGTTACTTAAACGCCATGCAGATGTTTCCCACTAATATTATAGCCGGTATGTTTAATTTTAAAACAAAGGAATATTTCCAGATCGCGGAAACAGAGAAGGAACCGGTAAAAGTTAAATTCTAAATGGATGACAACAAGCTAAAAGGTTTGCTTCTAAAGAGCGAAGCATATCTTGAGCTTCTAAAAAAAATAACGGAAAATGACCTTACAAAAATCAGCGGAATAAAAAGTTCCGCTGATGCTTTTTTTACGTACTCATTAAATAAAGATACTTCCCGCCCTGTCATTCTGGTCCTTCCTGATAATGATTCTGCGCTTCGGGTTTATTATGACTTGCAGACTTTTATAGAAGAGGGGGTGTTTATTTTTCCCGCGGTGGAAGAGCTGGAGGGTGTAAGGCTTCCGGCATCGAATGAAATTACAGAGCAGAGAATAACAGGAATAAAAGAACTGCTTCATGGGAAGTTTAAAGCTGCAGTTTTTACCGGAGCCTCGTTTTTACAGTCCGTACCCGAAAGAAAAGCATTTGAGGGGTCAATATTTAAATTAGGGAAAGGTGAAGAAATAAAGCTGGTGGAACTGGTAGAAAACCTTATCAGGTCAGGTTTCACCATGGAGGCTTTTGTTGAAAAAAAAGGTGAAGTGTCGGTTCGAGGCGGAATCCTTGATGTTTTTCCGTTCACAGAAGAACATCCGGTAAGAGTAGATTTCTTGGGAGATACAATAGAGACAATAAAGATCTTTGATCTTGTAACGCAAAAATCCATAAAGGAACAGGAGAAAGTAATAATATACCCTGCCGGTGAAAGTGGTTTTCCGGAAGGCGAGTTACTCAAATATCTCCCTCCGGATTCAATTATTTACATGGAAGAGCAGATCTTCGAAGATACAAAAATACCACGGGTGAAGGGGTTTTCATGCATTTTCAATGTTCATTTCAACAAGGCAGATATAGTTTTTAATGTAAAAAGTAATCCTTCCTCAAACGGTGACGTAAGTCTTGCAATTTCCGGGCTGGAAAAACTAAAAGAAAACGGGACGGAGGTGTTCCTGTTATTTAACAGCTTGGGAGAAAAAGAAAGATTTGCCGAGATACTTTTAGACAGCAAGAGCTCTTTTACCGGAGTATATCTTGACGGTTCCTTGCAGACAGGTTTCAATTTTACCGATGCCGGGGTTTGCTTTATCACCGATAATGAAATCTTTGGCCGGTATGCAAACGTAAGACCGGCGGCCAGAAGGAGAAAACGCTTTTTTAAGGACGGAACCCCGGTTAAAAGTGTATTTGAAATTAACACCGGTGAAATAGTTGTACATGAAAATTACGGTATTGCGAAGTTCTTGGGACTGCACAGTATAAATGTAGCCGGCGCAAAAAAAGATTTTGTAACACTGGAATATTTAAACAATGACAAACTCTATGTGCCGGTCGAAGATATAAATAAAATCCAAAAGTACGTGGGTTTTGAAGAGAAACCCGTGCTTTCCAATCTGGGAACTTCTCAATGGGAAAAGGCTAAAGAAAAAGCAAAGGAAGATGTAAAAAAGATGGCAACGGATCTTCTGGAGCTTTACGCGGTAAGAGAAACTTTAAAAGGTTACAGTTTTTCCAGGGATACAGAATGGCAGAAGGAATTCGAAGGTTCCTTCATGTATGAGGAAACAAAAGATCAGCTTCGTTCCGTTAAGGAAGTAAAAGATGACATGGAAAAAGGAAGGCCGATAGACAGGCTGGTCTGCGGAGATGTCGGTTTCGGCAAGACTGAAGTAGCGCTTCGAGCTGCTTTTAAATGCGCTATGGACGGGAAACAAACGGCGTTTGTCTGTCCTACAACTATTCTTGCCGAGCAGCATTACAATACTTTTAAAGAAAGAATGGCGGATTACCCAGTGAGTATCGGAATGCTTTCAAGGTTTGGCAGTAAGAAAGAACATACAAAGACAATAGCTAAATTAAAAACAGGCGGAGTGGATATAGTAATCGGGACGCACCGGCTGCTGCAGGATGATATTTGTTTTAAGGACCTTGGAATGATAATACTGGATGACGAACAAAAATTTGGGGTGGCGCAGAAAGAAAAGTTAAAAAAAATAAAACAAAGCGTTTATTGTCTTAGTCTGTCTGCAACTCCGATCCCGCGGACTCTTTATCTTTCGCTTTCCGGGATAAGAGAAATAAGTAATATTAATACCCCTCCGGCGGGCAGAATGCCTATACAGACCTATATTATTGAATATAACGAAAAACTTATTAAGGGAGCGATATTAAAGGAGCTAAAACGGGGCGGAGAAGTTTACTATGTCTACAACCAGGTTAAAACTATAAAACGGGCGGCTGCCAGGCTGGCGAGGCTGGTACCTGAGGCAAAAATAGCCGTGGCTCACGGACAGCTTCCCGGGCCGGAACTTGAAAAAATAATGAGGGATTTCTACAAGAAAAAATATAATGTGCTGGTCTGCTCTACTATAATTGAAGCCGGATTGGATAATCCTTCCGCAAATACTATAATAATAGAAAATGCGGATGATCTCGGGTTGTCCCAGCTTTATCAGCTCAGGGGAAGGGTGGGGAGAAGCAGAGTACAGGCCTACGCCTATTTTACCTATCCTGTAAAAAGAGCTCTTTCCGAGACAGCTATGAAAAGGCTTAATGCAATAGAAGAGTGCGATGAACTGTCCATGGGTTATTCTATCGCCATGAAGGATCTTGAGATACGCGGGGCCGGAAATATTTTAGGGAGAGAACAGCACGGGCAGATAGGTAAGGTGGGACTGGAATTATACATGAAACTCTTAAAGGAAGCGGTTAACTCGGCAAAGGGGCTTCCGGAAATAATGGCAGAAGAAAATATAGAGATAGATATAAAGATCAACGCCTATCTGCCGGAGTATTATGTAAAGGACTCGTTCCTTAAAATAAATATCTATAAAGATATGATGGGCGCGGAGACTCCGGAAGAGACGGAAAAAATAAAAGAAGAACTGCTCGACAGGTTCGGAAAACTTCCGCTTGAGACAGAAAATTTGCTTAAGATAGTTAAAATAAGGATAGCGGCAAAAATATTGGATATAACCTCTATCAGGGAGGAAGGCAATAGTATTCATTTTGAGATGAAAAAAGACGGGCGAGGTTCTTTTAAAACCTCACCCTCCGATAAACTGAACGATGCGTTAAATTACTTTACAAAGTTTGCTGATATCAGATCCCTCAAGTAAAACCTACAACGATTTAATCTCTTCGAAAGATCCGCCCTATATCACTGGCGGAAATGGAATCGAAACCCGAAATTCCTTTTTAAATTTCGGGTTAAAAACTCATAGAAACGCCGGCTGAGGCGCCGAATATCTTAAAGTTATATTTTACGTAATCCTGGTATTTCATATTGGAATCCGCCGCCATATAAGATAGGCCCGCAACTAAATTAAAATTCTTGTCTATCGGATACTTTAGGGAGATTCCTATTGCATTTTCCAGATCACTTTGATTATCCGAGGTATAAGCTCCGCTGCTGTCTCTTGCTTTTCTCAGTTTATAGTTCCTGAAAAGTATCTGGTAGAAAAGGGCAGCGTTTAAGTCACCGATAAGATTAAATGAATAATAAGGTTTAAAAGCCAGACTTCCAAAAGCATAGTATTCGCCGGTGAATACCAGGTTAGTACTGTCATAAATACTGCCGTTTGAGGCGTAGAGAGAATAATCAATGTCCAATCCCGCCATAGTTCCCTGCGAAACAGGCATTTGCGCCGAAAGAGTGACATAATGCGCGGTATCAAGCCGGATAGTGTCAGAAATCTCGCCGTTCGAGGTTCTGGTATAAGCATCCAGATAATTCTTGCAGACCAGATTGTAAGTCAACTCGGCAAAAACAGGAGCAATTACGGTCTTATAGTCAACCGTAAAAGCCACCGCATTAAAATCCTTCGGTTTAAATTCTTTGCCATCGGTGATGGTTACACTTGCAGCGCCCAGCGAAGTGTAGTTAGGATATTTTCTTTGATAGTATTTTGCCCCGAACATTAAAGGGAGGGGTTTGTCGTTAAAGAAAAAGTTGTAAGATACCGAGCCGGAAACTCCAATGTCATACAGATCGTAGAGTCCTTTTCCGAACGGCTCGTCCTTCGTCTCCATATTAAAATTGTATTTGGTGTCAAAGGACACCTTACCTTCCAGTTCTTTGCTGAATTTGTGTTTGTAAGCAACTGACCCGAGGTTGTTCATTCTCTTTAAAAAAAGTGTTTCTTCTTCAATAACCCTTTCGCTCAGGGAAACATTTATATTGAAGACGGGGAGGATATAGTCGGTTTCGGAAAGTTTCATTGCAGGCATAAAAAAAATCCAGCCTGAACCGGCATATCCGCCGCTGCTTTCTAAGACCGAAGAATAAGCCATCCGGATATCGGCGTCGAAGAGAGGGATGAGCTTGAACTCCGCTTTGGCGGTGGAAACCAGGAGCAATACAGCTAAAACAGCAGATAACTTTTTCATTGAAATCCTCCGGTAAAAAATAAATTACAAACTACAAATGACAAATTACAATATAAGGTGTTATATGTAAACTTCCTAATATTGTAATTCGTGATTTGTACTTCTTATTTCTATGCCAACTTACAATTTACTTTGTATTAAAATAGGTGGCTGAATATTTCAGGAATTATTAAAAGATCAATAGAGCGCGTGTTAAATTCCGTAGCTTTGTAGATAATCTCCCAGTTAAGATTGGGCTTGCTTAAAGTTTCCGCATATTTGTCAAGAGTCAGAGGCTGTACGATGCCGGCATCATCTACATAATACCGGTAGGTTTCAAGAAAAGTATTATCTGCAAAGGTTGTTTTGATCAGGAAAGCATTGTCCGAAGTAATGCTCGGCGTTACCGTGTAGGGCAATGCCGGATCCGTTGACGTAACCGTTGTAGTAACGGCGCCCAAAGGATTATTATCGGTATAGGTTTCCACAAAACCGGCGGAATAATCATGCGACCATTTCTGATTATTGTTTATTTTAAAAGTCTCATTAAACGGCTGTTCAAACGCTGAACTGGCGCTGTTCCAGCTCGGATCAGAAAGGCCCACTTCGTTTAGAATCACATCTCCGTGGGGATTTCTTATAGCCGCAGTTTCTGTTCTCAACCAGTAATCAGGAGTGTTGTTTTTCAGGGTTATCCCATTAACACTGTCTCTTATCGCAGTTTTAACATCCATGTATTTTTCAGGAAGATCTTTGTTAAAGGTATCATTTATCTCAAAAGAAGAAATACCCGCATCCGGTCCGCCTTCTCTTTTTGTAATATTAAGCAGCTGGAGCATGTTTGGCAATGGACGAAGTACATAGTTATCGGTCCTGACTCTAAAACCGTGCATGTCTACTGCGGTCTTGCCCAGCTGAATATCAGAAATTCTTTCTAAGAGGTCCTGTTTATCTTCCAGATTGGACCTGTCTTTTAAATCCGCAAGGTCGCTCCTTAATTCCTTCATTTCTTTTGTTTCTTTTTCTATATCTACACCGGCAAGGTTTGCCGCCGGCGCGCCGAGGGCCGGAGCCCCTCTTTGGGAAACTTCGAAATTCTCTCTCGCGCCCAAAATTTCGGCAGGGTCCATCTGTCTCGGATTTTCCATTAACCCGTCTCTGAAAGCTGCTCTTTCATTTTCTCTGACAAATATTTGTTTTTCGTTAAGCAGTTCGGAGATCGCTACGATACCTTCCAGAACCTGAAGTTCGGTAGCTTCTGCGGTTGTTCCCATTATAAATTCGGTTCCCTTAACGGCGGCAATGATCTTTGGAGAAGCAACATCAAAAGAGCCGCCTTCGTTTAATTTTGTAACTTTAGCTTTGACTCCGCCGAAAAGCAGCTTGAGCGAGGAGTTCTGTTTTTGCACGGTGCATTGAATCCTAAAAAGATCCAGGAGAGAGTTCTCTTTAATCCTTATAGTTGTCCCCTCCGCAAAAAGGAGTTCGACTTTACCGTTCTTCGTCCTTATCTTATCGCTTGTGTTAAGCTCCTGGTTTAGGGCGGCGGCTTTCCAATCAGCGCCGGAAATAGAACAATCCACTTCACCCGAAAGCGCAGATATCTTAAGCATCGAATCTGCGGAAAGTGAACCGAGAAAAACAAAAAGAATTGAAAATACCGTTGTTAGTTTCTTCATAGTGCCTCCGTATAAACTAATAATATTCATAACGAATTATAACATAAAATACAGGTTTTTCAACTTCAAATTGGGTGAATAACCGCACAAAAATAGTGTAAAATCCAATACATTGCATATATTGGAAATTCCAAGTATACACCGTGTCTGTAATTTTGTTATACTATGAATACAAATATGATGAAAAAAGTGCAAGCAAAAAGTAATTTAAGATCCGGAGTGCCCGGTTTTGATAAAATGTTCAATAAAAACCTGGTAAAAGGCAGTATTATACTATTGGCAGGACAATCCGGGACCGGAAAGACATTGTTTGGGCTTCAATTTTTAAAGGCAGGGTTGGAAGAGAATGAAAAATGTATTTATGTCTCCTTGACGGAAGACCCTTTCCGCACGCTTAAATATTTCAAAGATCTTGATATTAACTGGAATAAATACATAGAGAATAAAAAGTTGATCTTGATACGGTCTCATATTTCAAAAATAAGCGGGCTCTTAAGGGAATTAAACAAAATTTTTAGGAAAAATGATAATTGCAGGCTTGTAATAGACGGCTTTCCTGAGATACCTGATACTTGCAGGAATAATAAAATTAAAGTTTGTGCAGAACTTATAATCAATGAAATCAAAAAATTTAATATATCATCCGTATTAACTTCAAATATTCATTACGATCAAAAGGATTATGGTATCAGCAATCTTTTTTTGCCTCCTCTTTCGGATATCGTTGTTCTGGTGGAGCAGGATAAAGCCGAAGATAATTCCATAAGAATGATCAGAGTGTTAAAGGCAAAAGGAATGCTGTATGATCCCAGGGCAAGAGAATTGAATATTAATGAGTCGGGCATAAAAATAAAAACCAGAATAAATAATAATAAAAATATAATTTTGCGTGAATCAAAGTTATCGAAAGTTACAGTTTCAATGTCGCTCATGAATATTTTTAAAGAGGCAATAAAAGAATTTAATGATGTTTATTCGGATGTGAAGATACTAACAACTCCTTTTATTGATCTGGAAAAATCCGAAAATGATATTTTTAATGAAAAAGCTGATGTGGATATTGTAACCATTGGTATAAATCAGGTGCAAAAATACGTTAAAAAAGATCTGCTTATGCCTTTGGAAGGACTAGCAAACAAATCTATTTATTTTGATAAAGCAGTTGAAGCCTGCAGTTATAAGGACGTATTGTACGGTGTTCCGGATGACATTTCCTCTACTTGCCTGTTTTACAGAAAAGACCTGCTGCAAAAATATCAATGTGAAGTTCCTCGTTGCTGGAAAGAGGTTGTTGAAACTTCAAAGTATATCATGGGGAAAGAAAATGATCCGGCACTTAAAGGTTTATTGTTCTATGCTGATGATTCAAAATCTCTTTTTGAATCATTCATGATATTTGTCTGGGCTAATGGCGGCAATATATATGATAAAAATGGAAAAATATCGGTCTCGAACGAAAAAATCATAGAGGCATTAACATTTATGCAGGATTTAATATGGAAGCATGAAATAGTAAATAAAGAGCTACCGTTGCTTGGCCGGGGGAAAGTAAACACGGCCTTCAGGGAAGGAAAATCAATATTTATGATAGGGCAGGCGAGTCTTTTCCGTGATATTGTTTTAAAAAATAAAATATGGATTGCCGGTGTTCCTTCTATGAGTGAATCAAAAAGTGGAGCAGGCTCATTATCCGGCAGGGTATTTGTTGTCCGTAAAAATGCAAAGTACCCGGTTTCCGCGCAAAAAGTTTTAAAGTTTATTGCAGATAAAAAAACAGCACACCAATTTGAAATCAAAGGCGGATATCCGTTTCCTTCAATAGTTGAATTCTGGTCAGACAGTAAAATATTGCGGCAAAAACCCTATTACAGTGAAGCAGCAAATATATTGAGAGATGTGAAATGTCTTCCGCTTGAAATAGAAAATGTGGAATTAGTATCTCTGCTTGTAAAAAACAGAATATTTCCGGTTATGAGGATGAAAAAAACACCCAAGGACGCGTTAAATTTACTGGAAAAAGATCTGAAAAAAATCAAAAAACATAAAGTATATGAAAAAATAACAGAAAATATTATGCAGTATGTCGATTGGAATTTTAATAAGGATTTAACATTAAATGATATATCTAAAAACATGAAATTGAGTGTTAATTATATAGAAAAAATATTCAAGTATGAGACCGGAATGACAGTAATAGAATATATAGTCAAAAAAAGGATTGAAAAAGCAAAAGACTTGTTAAAGGATGTAAGATACAATATTGGTGAAGTGGCTGTAAAGGTCGGATATCCCGATATTACATATTTTGGTAAATTATTCAAAAAGCATACAGACAAAACCCCTTCCGAATATAGATTATATTAATAGTCAGAAAAATAACTAATATATAACAAATATGACTATTATAATAGTGTTTTCTCCTATTGCCTAAAATACGAAATTTGAATATACTTATCATAATAATTATGAAACCGAAAGGGTAAACCCATCGTAAGGTGGGGGCGCAAAACCAAAGGTCCGGCACATGCTTTAAGAGAATGCTGAAAGTAAGGCTAACGAGATTGGGTAGAAAAGTTCACACTTATAGCAGAAAAACTTAAGTAAATCATGTGACGGATAGCCGGGTTGCCGACTCGCTTAGGAGTGATTAATTGCCTGAACGGGCCTCTTTTAGAAAGAAGCAAGGAGGAACGATGCGTGCTTGGTGCTGTAAACGCAAGCTAAATAAAAATAACTCGAGATCTTGTAGCTGCCTGATTTCCTCCAAGAACTGGCGGGCAAGACATCAGGATGGCTCGATTCCCTCCATAGAGATTGGCGGGCTCAAGAATCGAGCAACTACTGTTATTTTTCTTGTTTTTTTCCTATCAACCCCACTTCTTTCCGGCACCGGAACAGAAAGCTTACAATTCCTAAAAATAAAACCTTCAGCTAGAGTAGCAAGTATTGGAGACGGGTATGCAGGATTAGCTGATGATTCTAATGCTTCGTTTTATAACCCCGCAGGTCTGGCCAGATTAACAACTCCGGAAATATCCCTCATGCATTTGGCATACATAGGTGAAACCGGCTACGAGTACGCTGCAGGCGTGATCCCTGCCGGAAAAAATATGACACTTGGAGCTTATGTGATTTATCTTAACTATGGGAGTATAACCAAAACAACTGAAGATACTTCGGGAGTATATTCCGGAACAGCTGGAGCTTTTAACCCGAATAATATAGCAGGCGGTCTTTCGATTGGATATAAATTAGGAGAAAGTTTAAATGTTGGAGCCGGTTTGAAATATGCTTCAGAGGATATCGACGGAAGCAGTGTAAACGGGATAATGGGAGATGTCGGAATATTATATAGAATAGAGGGAGTAGGTATCGGAGCATCACTAAGCAATATCGGAGGAAACGTCGGATCAGATGTCTCTCCGATGCTGGCAAGATTAGGATTGTCCGCGAAACTTTCAATAATGAGCGATGATGACCTGACAGTAGCCTTAGGCGGAAGTTATATATTAGCAAGTTCAAAAACAGTAGAAAGTTTCGGCGCTGAGTATTGCTATGATAATTTTGTAAGCGTCCGCGGAAGCTATGGGATTGGCTATGACGTAAATAATGTAAACGTAGGAGCCGGAGTAAAACAAAACCTGGACGGAATGATCTGCAGTCTTGATTACAACTTCAGTTTATTCGGAGATTTGGGAAGTGCGCATAGAGTGTCAGTGGCAGTGAAGTTCGGAGAAGAAACGAAACAAAGCAAGAAAAGCAGTGGAAGCAGAAGAAGCAAAAGCAGTAAGTACAGGAAATAAAGAGAAAGCTTGAGCAACGACCGGTAGTTTGGTCGGTGCAAAATCTGCCATGCTTTAGGGCGGAAACACAATAGATAAACAAAAAAAGGAAAAGAGTATGCTTAAAAAAATAGAACAACTTTTTAAATCAACAAGATTGCCTTCTCTTCTTTTCCTATTCTTGCTTCCTTTGCTTTGTTACTCGGATGATTGGTTAAACCCGCTTCACGATGTAACTCACACCGGGAAAAGCTCGGATATAATAGTTCCACCGTTTGATTTAAAGATTAAATACAGAGAGACAGTAACAACAAATAATTACTGTGGATCAATTGTTACGATAACCGGTTTTGGCTACCCTGTATGTAAAGGTAATAATCTTTCAATAATGTGGGGATGGGGCAACGGAATCTGCGGTTATGAATTAAATACAATGAGAAGGCTCTGGTATAACCCAGACGGGACGTGGGGATCCGATACTTATCCGTGCATAGGCGGGGAAAACAATCAGTATGTATTTGCCGGCTTAGGTCACGGGGGATGGTATCAATGGGATATTCAGACAGGAGGTCTTGCAAGAAGCTGGCAGCATATGCCTGTTCACAGAGGCAGCAGTGTTTTCTATAACGGATTTTTTTACGGCATATACGGTCTTGATGACGGGAATTCTCAAGCTATCACCTGCGGGGCTCCTTATCCGGTTGAAGATTATTCCACTTCTCAGGGACTTTATAAATGGATAAGGGACGCTGCACAGGAGGCCTACAGTACACAACCGTTTAAATTGGAGGCTCCTTTTTCCGGTTATTTTAATGTTCCGAATGCGTATATTTGTATTCCTTGTGTTGCCGAGGATACCGTATATTACTCATGGTACGGACATCTTCACGCGGTTGACAGAGAGACCGGAAACAGCAAATTTGAAGTTGGCAAACCCGATCAATTTATGCCTTCGTTTTGTTATGAGAACGGAAAGATTTATTGCACAGGAACAGAAGGTGGAAATACTTACAGAGGCAGTATAAATTATCAGGGTATATTGTATTGTTTGGACGCAAAAACAGGTAATGAAATATGGCGTTATAACTACGCAGAAGGATTGAAGTTATATGACTATAGTATTCCTTTTGTTAATTGTGTATATCCGGCCATCAATCTTGTACATTCGGTGTCATCACAGCCTATAGTAGCTGACGGCGTAGTGTATTTTGGCAGTAAAGACGGGTACTTTTTTGCAGTAAATGCAGCTACGGGAGAGTTGAAATGGAAAACGAGAACGGAAGGGAAATTTAGTTATGTTCAGACCTCGTGTATTTCCGGAAATACCGTATATTTTACTACCTGGAACAAAGGAGTGCTGTATGCGTGCAATAAAGATACCGGAGAGATAGTCTGGAGATTCTATAATCCCGATAATGTAGATTTTGGGCCTGTCATAATTGCGAATAATAAATTAATAGTTACCGGAAAATACGGATATGTATATATTTTTGAAGAGGCGAGTATAAATGCCGGTTTAATACAGTCGCCAAAAGTAACATTGCCAACCATTGTTAAAAGAGGAGAAAGTTTTAATATAAAATGCAAAGCATCGCCTTCAGTATCCGGATGGACGGCCGGTTTAAAAAAATTAAACACCACGGTTAATCTTACTGTAACCGCAAGTTATGATACGAGCAAGGCATTATGGAATATAACGGCAGCTGTTCCGGGAAGCGCGTATGAAGATATGTACGATTTATATGTGAGTTATTCCGGCGGTAATGATACTTCGGTAAATTCCGTCAAGGTTATAAAAGAGATAAAAAGCGACTATTATTTTATACATATATCTGCGCCGACGCACGGAATGGGAAAAAGTGATTTAAATACAATGCTTGACAACATAAAGCTGATTAATCCTGAGTTTGTAATAATAACAGGAAATATTTTAGGATCAAGCAGTGAGAGTAACTTTCAGTATTTGACTGAAACATTAAGAAAATATAATGTGCCTGTGTATATGGTGCCTGGAGATACGGATTGTTCCGGTCCTGCTGATTCAAACAGTCATAAATTATGGGAAAGCAGCATAGGTGCGAGGTATTTTAGTTTCAGCTACGGTGATCATAAGTATGTCGGTGTTGATACAACTGACGATAGCGGAAAAATTGGAAGTAAACAGATGGACTTTGTGAATAGTGAACTGCAAGGCGGATATAGTTTCAAAGGAATATTTTACAACAGGGATGATAATAATCAGATACCGGTGATATGTGATAATTTAGGCGTAAATGCCGCGTTAAGTTTTGCCGCTAATGCCAATACGAGTACAGGTGTTACCCCGACAATTTATTTAAAAACAACAAGCTCATGCCAGATATCCGGAAATACAAATAGCGGATATCTTAGAATTATTAAGGTTTCCAATAACAGAATGCCGTCGTATAATTTAAATTACTTATATTATTTTGGCGCATACAAGCCTGTAGTGGAAAGTATTTTATCGCCTTTGTATGACGGGACATCTTCTCCTGAAGGAGAAGCGAAGGCAAAGACCGCGAAGTTTTTAAATCATACTGTGGATATTTTAAATAATTGCAGATTAGATTTTGTGCTGCCGGTTTCAGGGTCATATATAACGCATCCCGGGGAGATATTAAGTATAATAAACAGGGGTGACGGATATTATAATGTTTCTGTTAAATATTCTTCGGATAAAGGAGTAGATTGGTCGAACCCATATATAATGTTCGTAAATGCCGGAATTTCCGGAACTTCTACAGTCGTGTATTGCAGTGATATTACATTAAAGAATGAATTATCCATGTATTCTGTTGAGAGTCTTTCGGATACTCCTATGCGCGAGTATGTCAAAGCCGGAAGAACGTATTTAAGGATATTTACAGCGGATGGTATCTGGCCTTCGTTTAAAATAAATCAGAAAGGAAGCATGGATTTTCTTGCCGGAGATACAGAGAAGCTTGATAGTACAGGGCTGGTTTACAGGGGATATTATGATGTTGTAAAAGATAACGGGAAAGAATACATAGACGGGGATGCCAAAACGGATGTACTGTCAGCGGGAAAGATTATATCTCCTGAAATAGGTAATATTATCAGGATAAAAACAGAAACACCGACACCATATATGAAATATTGCACATATCCTTCCGGCGGGACGGGAATTTCTGTTATGGGAGAAGCTGTAGTAAATGAACAAGTGGATTATTATTCGGCTTATATTAAAACTGTTTATGTGGAGCGTAAAACACTGCCTTTAGGAGATTGGCAGTCAGTATATGTAGGAACAAACAATTGTACTTGGAAGGATACGACAGCGGTATCAGGTACAACCTACAGGTATAGAATGGCCTTAGCCGATGCATTAGGCACAATGAGTCAATATACCGATGAATATGAAGCAACAATGGGAGGTCCTGCTATTTCAGGTACTTCCGCGGTGACTACAACAAATACAGCCGTAATATCCTGGACAACAAATATAGCAAGTACAAGCCAGGTGGAATACGCTGTTTATTGCCCGACAGGTTACTATTCAGTTAATAATACTTATGGAGATGTATCAAGATGGTCGGATCTGTTTGTATCTCCGGAGTACAGTACTCCGGTAACTACCCATTTGGTGACCTTAACCGGATTAAATCTTTCAACGAAATACGGGTACCGTGTAATCTCAAAAGACGCGTCCGGATATGTAAATAGTTATGGAAGCAAGAAGTATCCGTTTTTATATTTTACAACAGCCGGGAATTCAACTACCGCTGTAGGAATGGAGGGAGATACCAGCCCGTCTTGTGTATTTCCGGGAGATATAAGCAAAATTACAATATACGGACTGGATGGTACAGGAAAAAGAACATCATTTCCCTGGAATTCGGTTATGACTTACGAGGTGACTGCCGGCGGCGGAGCAGTAGATCCTTCATCTACGACAAATTCATATTTCACGCAATTAATAACAGGACCAAATGAAGGAGTAAATACAATAAGAGTCATAAAAACATCAGGAACAAAACTTACATGTTTAGTAAATGTAACGGCTGCTGTTCCTGACCATTATAAATTTGTAACGCCTTTGACCGTAAAAGCGGGCGCGATGGCAAATATTACAATTACCGCGTACAGTGATGTTGCTGAGACGGTAATATTGCCCGTAGTGAGCACTAATATAAAAATAGGTTTAAAAGCAATGATGGGGGATGTTCCGACAAATCCCGCCGGTGCGGAATTACTCAGCCCGAGTATAGGGCTCAGTAACGGAACAATGACAGATCTTTTCGGATATACAAAAGTCGAGACCGCGGGGATCAGAATTAAAGCGGTGGATATAAAAGGAAAAACAGGATTAAGCGATGTAATAACTGTAATAGCGGATGATACAAAACCTTCAAAAGTAGAAGGTACGCCTTCCAAGGAACAGGCCGCCGCGGGGGAGGTAGTTACAATAAGAGGGAAGGTGCTTGATATATATGGTAACCAAATAAAAACAAGCGGGACGGTAATAACTTTTGCAGTTACACAAGGAACCGGAACTTTAAGTTTGAGTACGGCGGTAACGAATACAAACGGGGAAGCAGCTGTTACACTTACCATAAACGCGAACGAAGTAAATTCTGTTCAGGTTAGCAGCGGTAGTTTAATAAAGAGTAATGTTATTGTAAGAGCAAATACCATTTCCAGCATAGGCTTAACACCTGAAACGATAAGTTTAAAAGCGGGAACAAGATGCAATATTTTAATTGAGCCGAAAGACGGAAGTAATAATCCTGTGGCGGGTCTGAAATTAAATGTAAAAATCACAGCCGGAGGAGGAAATTTAGGATTGGATTTTGTGGTGACCGATGAAACAGGAAAAGCAAGCGTTAGTTATGTTGGTAATACGGTTTTGGTGTTAAATACAATCAAAGTGGAAACAACAGATACTCTTGTGTTTGCGCAAACTGATATAACAACAATAGCCGGAGACACAGATCATTATACTGTCAGTGTTCCTTCACCGGTAAATATTAATACGAATTTCACGGCTGCAATTACGGCAAAAGACAGATATGAAAATACTTCGGCCGCGAACAGCAGTATTAATATAGCTCCTGTCATGTATGATTCCGTATCTTCACCGGCTGCAGGATCATTAAGTGTTGTTTCGGGAACATTGTCATCCGGAACGATAACAATTACGAATGAAACTTATAATAAAGCGGAGAAAATAAAAATACGCGTAACTGACAATAATAATGTTATAAGTTACAGCGATACCGCGGATGTGAGAGCCGGAACTGTTTCAACGATTGAAACAGTATTCAGAAAACCCTGGACATTCGGGACTGCGAATATAATATTGAAAGACTGTTCGACAAGTATCGCGACTGGAGCATCTTTAGAATTAATGTCATTTTTAAAGGACGCGAGCGGGAATCCGGTGGGCAGCACTAATGTGACATACACTAAAAATATCGGTACACTTTCAAGCACGGTATTGACAACAGACAGCATGGGATTAGCCAGAAATACTTATACAAGCGCAGCGGGAACCGGAAATATAACATTAAGCAGCGGAGTGTGCAGCAGTACCGTCTCAATAACCGGATTGGCTCCCGCGCAGATTACAGAGCCATCTAACCCGGTAATAACAAACCTGAGCAGTTCTACCAATGAGTTTTATCCGCAGTTAAAAGACGGTTCCGGCAATCCCATCTCTTATGGAACAGTTAATTATACTAAACTAAGCGGTACGGGAACCATAGCAACTTATAATCCGGCTCCATTAAATAAGACTTCGACTTCTACAACAACTTTATCATCATATATTACTGATAACAATGGGAAGTTGCATCTTGGACTTTCCGATATGAGCTATGGATCAACAACTGTGGTTTCATTGTCTGCCGGTTCCGGCACTATAACACATATCTTAACAATTACAAGATTAGGGTATAGTTTGGTTAACACAACAGCGCAGCCCGCGGGTTTATGCGGTCAAAGTTTACAGTTAAGTGCGAGAGTAACAAATTCTTCAGGTCAGGGTGTAAACGGGCAGACTGTTAATTTTACGGTAGCCGGCGGCGGAGGAGGTTTAGACAACTCCAGTGCCGTAACTGATAGTTCCGGAACTGTAACGGTGAATTTAACATTAGGAGCTAATGAAGGATCCAATATAGTAAATGCGGAATTTCAGGGAATTGTTACTTCTGTATTTTTAACAGGAGTAAAAATAGGAAATATTACGCTTACCTGTGATGATTCGATAATGCCGAATACAGCAGCTGTTTTAAAAGCAAAGATATTTGATCTTTTAGGAAACCCTGTACTTTTTTCAGGTTTTACGATTAACTTTTCAAAAGTGTCCGGGGGAGGTTCTTTAAGCGCGAGTAACGCGGCGACAACTTCAACGGGAGAAGCAACGATTCAATATACCGCGGGAGGAACTCCGGGAGCAGTAGCTTTAAGCGCGTCAGCCGCGGGAGTTACGGGAACTGCCGGTTTAAATGTAGTCAGCGCGGGAAGCCTTGAATTAAGCGCATATCCGGTAATATTGTTGAATAATTCCGGAAGTTCGGATATTACCGCAATTTTGAGAGACAGCAGCGGGTATCCTGTTAAAGGAGGCACAGTTTCATTTAGCGTAGTAAGCGGGACAGGCAGTTTTAGTTCTGCATCAGGTATATCAGATGCATTTGGAGTTGTAACAACAAGGTATCAAAGTGTTACCGCTTCGGGAAATAATACAATCAGGGCAGCTTGTTCTTCCGTAACTAAAGATATTACAATACAGAGTATAAGTTCCCTGCCTGCAGGGGCAAAATTAAAATTAGTTGCGCCTTCATCTCTGCAAACAACAACTTCTACTTCGCTTAACATTCTGGAAAAAGATATATACGCCCGGGTAACGGACGGAACCGGTGCCGCGATAGGCGTGGCAACTACTCCGGTAACGTTTATTGCGGGTTCCGGAACCAGTTTTAAAAAATACGCCTCCTCGACCTGGTCATCCGTTACAACGATAACTTCGGCAACGGATGTTTTGGGAAAAGCGGATTTTACCGGTGCCGGGGCTACGTATCTTTATTTTTATCCTGTAATAGGGCAGAATACAATTACAGCCGTCTCCGGAGGATTGATTTCAGGTACTGTAAATATTCTGGGAACTTCAACGAGCCCTTATATACTTCAATTAGCTTCAGATCCTTCCAGTGTAAAATTAAACAGCAGCAGTATAATAACCGCGAAGCTGACCTCGGGTTCGGTTGCTGTTAAGGATAAACCGGTTAACTTCAGTCTGGGCGGAGCAGGTTCTTTATCGTCGACATTGGCAACAACGGATATTAATGGAGAGGCAAGAGTTGTTTTATACTCTTTTAACAGTGCTGATATAAATTATGTTGTTAATGCAAATAGCACGGACAATTTAAACGCTTCAGTATATTCCCAGTTAACGGTGCCGACGGGAAAATCTACTGTGGAAAGTTTTATGCTGGAGACAGCATCTTCATCTTTGATAAATCAGCCGTTTGTCGTGAAAATAAAAGCGTTGGATATAAACGGGGCGCCCGCGGTATTATCCGGCTCGGTTCCGGTAACATTGAGCGCGGTATTAGCCGGTGATGAAGTAACTCCGGGGAGCGGGAGTTTAAGTCAGACAACGGCAGTTATAACAAATAACGCGGACAGCTCGGTAACGATATCAATAACATACACTGCGGCGGAAAATATTAAAATAAAAATCAGCGGAGCCGGAAAGAATAGCTTAAGCGGTAAAATCTCATTTACCCTGTCGGCATCAAGCATGACGCTTACAACTCTTCCGAAATCATGCCTGGCGGGTCAGATGGTTGTTGTGGAAGGAATAGTAAAGGATGCCGGGGGCCGGGGTGTTTATAACAACAACGTAACTTTAACATCAACGGCAGGAACATTGAATATTTTGAATTGCACAAGTGATTCTGACGGTAAATTCAGCGCATTATTGACATCTCCAAGCAGTGTAACAACAACTGTAGTTTCAGCGGCATCAAGCGCAATAGCTGCGACCACAATTTTAACAACTACATCAGCAAGCGGTATTGCGTCTTATGAAGTAACCGCCCCTGCTATAGCTGACATTGGAGGGTTTTCATTATACATAAGAGCGAGGGATAGCAGTGGAAATACAGTGCAATGCTCACCTACGGTTGGGCTGACTGTAATTACAGGAACAGGCACACTGGGGATAATAAATGTAAGAATAATAGATGGTACAATGACATTTACCAATACGTACAGCAAGGTGGAAAATCCTGTGGCAATAAGAGTAATAGATGGTAATAATAAGCTGGGAACATCGGGTGTCATAAATATGGCAAACAGCATGCCCATTGTCACAATTATAACCCCGTCCCCCGCAACAAACCTTCAAATAAATACAATAACAATAACGGGGCAAAACTTCTACGCCGGTACTTCCAGTTCCTGTGTCACTGCAGTAAAAATCAGATTGGGGACAGACACCGGCTTATCCGGCTGGACATGTATTTCTGACAGCGTAATAAACAGCGCGGTAGTTCCGTTAAAAACGAAAGCCGGAACGTATGATGTGATAGTTGCCTCAACCCAGGGAAGCAATACAAATTCAACAGGGAAGTTAATATTAACAACAACAGCGCCGGCTATAACAACAATAACCCCGAACACAGGGACATATAGCCAGAGCGTAACATTATCGATAGCCGGTTCCGGATTCTTTGGCGGGACAAACAGCTCTGATGTGAGTAGTATAAAGGCAGAAACAACAACTATAACAACCGCATATAGTGTAGCTTCAGATACAAGTATAACCGGAGTAATAATACCGGGCACATTGTTAGCCGGAACATATAATGTTGTAGCAGCAACCGGAGGAGGAAACAGCGCAGGTGTTCCATATATAGTAACAGCTCCTTTGCCTGTAGTATCAACTATTACTACAAATACAGGAAATAATAATGTAAATAATACAATAAAGATAACAGGAAGCGGATTCTTCGGCGGAGCCGGAAGTAATTGCGTAACTATGATCCAGTTAACAGGAACTTCAACATTAACAATAACGAATACATACAGCGTAATAAGTGATACGGAGATACAAAATTCAATTATTCCGTCAGGTTTCGCAGGCGGGACGTATGATGTAAAAGTAACGACTTTAGCCGGAATAAGTTTAACAAGTGCGAATAGCAAATATACATTAGTAGGAGTAACAGCGCCTGTAATAGCAACGATAACTCCAAACACTACAGGATATAGTCAGAGTGTAACTGTGACAATAACCGGAAGCAGTTTCTACGGAGGGAAATCCTCATCGGATGTGACGGCAATTAAACTGTATACCAGCCCTACGACTACAACAATAACAGGATATAGCGTACTAAGCGATACAGCGATAAACAGTATTGTAATCCCGAATACAATAAACGCCGGAACGTATCAGATGAAAGTAACAAGCAGTATGGGAGAAGGAAGCGGAGTAGATTTTGTAGTAAATCCGCCTGCCCCTGTAGTAACAACTGTGGTTTCAAACAGCGGATACAGGCATCTGACAAACACAATAGGAATATATGGCAGCGGATTCTTTGGCGGGTTAGGATCAAACAAGGTAACAATGCTTCAGATGACGGGAGCGTCAACGGTAACAATAACAAACGCGTACAGCGTGGTAAGCGATACGGAGATACAGAATGCGGTAATAAATGCAGGAATAACAGCGGGAACATATGATGTAAGAGTCACAACAGACGGAGGAACAAATACAACCAGTGCAATAAAATATGTTGCATTGGCAGATACCACAGCGCCTACAATCGTAACGGCAGTGGTAAATACCGCCGCAGTAAATATAACATTCAGCGAGGACGTGTCGTTATCGACGGCAACAATAAAAGGGAATTACAAAGTAGCGTCACCCACGGGAGGAGCCGCTACAGACCTGACGAGCGCGACATTAACGTATGCGAATAATGTAGCGACAATAACCGGAGTTTCATATACGCAAGGGAATACATTTGCGGTAACAGTAACGGGAGTACAGGATCTTGCAGGAAATGCAATAGTAAGCGGCAATGTGGTAGCCGGAACAGTAACGATAGTGGATGTAACTGCGCCTACCGGCTGTAGTATTGTAGTGAATGGAAATGCAGTATATACAAACAGCACAAATGTAACCCTGACATTGTCTGGAACAGACAGCGGATCAGGAATGGGACAGATGCAGTTTAGTAATACCGGATTGGCCGGAAGCTGGTCAACACCTGAAGTATATGGAGCAATAAAAGTGTGGACGCTGGCAACTGTGGACGGTAGTAAGACAGTCTATGCAAAGTTTAGTGATAACGCAGGGAACTGGTCAACAGCGGTAACGGATACGATAATATTGGATGGAACCGCGCCGACAAGCTGCAGTATAAATGTTAACTCCGGAGATTCCTATACAACAAGTACAAGCGTGACATTAACGTTGTCGGCATCAGACGGGACCGGAAGCGGGTTGGTAAGCATGCAGATAAGCAATAACGGAAGCAGCTGGACTGATTATGCGTATGCGACAAGCCAGACATGGACGTTAATAGCGGGAGACGGAAGTAAGACTGTTTCTGTAAGATTTAAAGATAACGCAGGAAATTGGAGTTCGACTGCGACGGATAGTATAACACTAGATACAGCATTGCCTACAAGCTGCAGTGTAAGTATAAACGGAGGGGCGCAGTATGTGAAAAGTACGGCAGTGACATTAACATTGGCGGCAACAGCTACAGGAAGCGGTCTTGCAAGTATGAAGATAAGTAATGATGATAGCACTTGGAGCGTGTATGCATATGATACAAGTAAAGCTTGGAGCTTAAACGGAGTAACAGAGGGAAGTAAAACGGTGTATGCAAGGTTCAGCAATAATGCAGGCAACTGGACAACGACTTCAGTAACAAATGTAATAACCTTGGATACGATTGCGCCGTCAGGGACAATAATAATAAATGGAGGAGATTCTTATACCTCAGTGCCGGTGGTAAATTTAACATTAACAGCTGATGATGGAACCGGGAGCGGATTAGCGAATATGCAGTTTAGTAATACGGGATCGGCCGGAGACTGGTCTTCCGCGGAGAGTCTTAGCTCAAATAAATCCTGGCCTTTGTCATCCGGAGACGGAGAGCAAACAGTATATGTAAGATATACGGATAATGCGGGGAACAGCATGGATATAACGGATACTATAACATATGATTCAACAGGACCTGAGGGAAGTTTAATTATAAACGGCGGAGCTTCACATACAAGAAGTGCGGTTGTAACATTGGATATTTCGGCGACAGATGCTTTGAGCGGAATGAATCAAATGCAGTATAGTGAAGGCGGCACTGTCTGGTCCGGTCTGGAGGCGTATGCTGCCGGAAGCAAAGTAATAACCCTGAATAGTCAAAATGAGAATAAATTAATAAATGTCAGATATTTCGATAATGTAGGAAATACAAGTACGTGTGTACAGACAATTAAACTTGTAACAGTTAACAGACTTGTTGTACAGGCAGAAAGCGAGGCTATAGTCGGAACAACGATCAATATAAGTATTGCTGCCTATACCGATAGTACGCCGGTGACGGGATATTTGGATAAGATTAAATTTGTCTCAACAGATACAGCTTCAAGCGCGATAAATGATTATCAGTTTACCGAAACAGATTCAGGAAAAGTTACAATAAACGTTTCACTTGGTACTATAGGAAGGCAGGGCTTTAGGGTCATTGATAAAGATTTTGGCGATATTACCGGCGAGGTAACGGTGAAAGTATATCAGGCGGCGAGCGTTGATGGAACAAGCGGGACAATAATAACTAATGCTGACGGAACAAGAGTGGAAATACCGGGAGGAGCATTTAGCGGAAGTAAAAATGTGGGGTTTACAATTACCGAAAATCCTCCAAGCGCGGGAACGAGTTATAAATACAGGGATACAGTAAAGCCGATAAGCAGGGATTTTGGAGAACTCGATACAAGCACTAATCCGTGGACCTTTAAGCCTATGATCTTTGAGTGTGCAGTACCTGTGTCAATACCCTACACATCGGCTGAAATAGGCGATATAAACGAAAATAACTTGAGAATGTTTTATTATAATGAAACAACCGGCAAATATATATTGGTAGAAGGTAAGCAGGAGGTAAAGGGCGGGAAAGTAACCGCGCAGGTAAATCATTTTAGCACTTATAGAGTACTTGGGACATATGTCAGCAGTAATTTAAACAATGTGATAGCTTATCCGAATCCGTATAGCCCTAATGGCGGAGCTGACGGTAAATTAAAGTTAATCAACCTGCCCATAGATTGTACTGCGACAATATATAATATAGCCGGAGAGAAGATAAAGGAGATAAAAGAATCAGACGAAGGAAACTTGGGTTGGATGGATTGGGACGGAAAAAATGAAAGTAATGAACCGGTAGGCAGGGGTGTATATTTGTATGTGGTTATTGCGCCGGATGGTTCAAAAAAAATAGGTAAGGTAGGTTTGATAAAACCATAAAATCATACACTCTATTAAATAAAGGAAATATAAACCAATAAATAGCAATATAATCATATGAATAGCGGTCTGGTCGGATTGACAGAATATTATAATGTGTTATACTTTAGCAAGAGGAGCAAGAAAATGATAAAAGCAATAAAAATCATGATTTTTGTTGGGTTTGTCATTTTCTGTGATATTTATAGACAATCACTTGAAATTCAACGAGCGTGAGCTCGAGGGATGGATAAAATTCCAATATCGTGTATAATAGTAGGCATGGAATATAAGGTTAAGCCATTGTGTTTATCAAATATAATAGATGCTAAACTACATAAAAAATTCGCCGGAGGTTATTATGTATAAAAGTTTTTCGTTAAGATGTATGATTTCATTTTTGGTATGTGTTGGAGTTGCCTGTGTTGAGGCTAAATGTCCGGTTCCGGGAACGATTCCGGATGTTAATAAGATTAAAATCCCTGTTATAGAAAGACACTCTCCGGTAAAATCAAAAGAGCTGAAATTAACGGTGGACGGGGGAAATATCGGCGGTGTGAGAAAAAACTGGCCGGTAAGATTTGCCGTGCCTATACCAAGAGGAGAACTAAAAAGTGCAGAAAATATTTCATTAAAAACGGCCGAAGGCAAGCCGGTCTCTGTATGCGGGAAACCAACCTGTTACTGGCCTGAAGGGGAAGTAAAGTGGCTCCTTCTTGAGTTCCTATCCAATATTCCGGAATCAGGGCAGGCGGGTTACGTATTAACTTACGGAACGGATGTTAAACCCTTGAAAAGCAGTAATCTTAAAGTTGAAGAGGGTAAAGACAGTATATCGGTGTCAACAGGGGCTATTTCGTTTTCAGTTGGCAAGAAAGCGGAATTTCTGTCGGATATAAAGAAGGGTGCGACTGCTGTTACGCCAAAAGGGAAAGGCCTGGGATGTTTCTTGAATTATTCGCTATCTTCGGTAGTATCTCCTGAAGCAATGTCAGCAGATACAAGGATGAATGTTTTGCTGAGTGAAAGCGAGCCGTCAAAAGAAATACTGGGCGCTGATTTCTCGGTGGATTCGGTTAAAGTTGTAGAAAAAAATACTATTCAGGTAACAGTTGCAGTGGAAGGTAATTTCAAAACAAAAACGGTAATACATCCGGTTAAAATGTTTATTACGGCTTATGCGGATTCTCCGTTAGTGAAAATAAATCATTCTCTGATTTATGCGGGATATTCAATAAAAGATCATATAAGAAGTTACGGGCTCGATCTTCCTTTGGCAGGTTCCGAAGGAAAATCAAAAATGTCTTTTGGTATGGAAGACGGCAAACCGGTTGAAGGAATTTCTTTTGTCCAAAAAGACGATCAAAATTATATCCTTGATTCAAAACCTGCAGCAGGAAGATCTGAGGGCTGGGCTAAAACAGGAAATGTTGCAGCTGCGGTTAAAGATCTTTGGAAAACATACCCGGTTGCATTCAGTGTTGCCGGCGCAAATAATGACTTAAGGTTAAAAACGGCTTTATTTGGACCGGAAGAGGGAGCGTTTTTGGACTTAAGATATAGAACGGGTGATATATCCGCTGAATTATCGGCTCTTCGACCGTGTACAAAGGGAGCCCCGGGATATTTTGTGAGTAAATTAACCGGTAATTATGACGGTGACGGGTCCTGTGATGCCAGGGGTATTCAAAAAACCCATACAGTGATTTATAATTTTGATGTTACCAAAGAAGGTTCTCCTGATACCGGTACATTTGGAAAGGCAACGGATAAAATGCCTTTAATATTTTGCGATCCGGAATACTTCGCCTCAACCGGAGTTTACGGAATATTTCCTTCATATGAAGCGGCTCCTGAGTTCCAAAATATTAAAAATGCGGCAAGTGTTGTTTTTGACTGGGCATTTGTTACCCGGGATGTTAACAGATGGTACGGATTCATTGATTTTGGTGATATTAACGCATCCGCTAATAAGCCGGAGGGTGATACACTGCCTCATATATTTTCAGGAGGTGTCGGCTGGTGCAGCGGTAATCATTACGGTCAGGCATTCTTGTCTCATGCTTTCATGACCAATACGAGAAAATATTTTGATTTTGCCAGTACTTTTCTTCAGCATAAAGTTGATATTGATTTTGAACACATTGGCGGAGGGAAAATAGAACAAACTGATTATGGTGTTTTTACAAGGCATAATCAGGTTCACTGGAGAGGCGGCGGAGAACCCAGACAAGCGCCTATTACGGATATAATCTATTATTATTGGGCGACGGGTGATCTTGTGATTGGGGACGGACTTAAAATGGCAATTGATTGGATAAACAAGCCTGCTTATGGAAGATCCGCCATTTTAGATAAGAGCAAAATAAATATAAGCTGTAAATGCGGACCCATGAATTGGCCGGCGTTTTTAATGTGGGAAACAACGGGAGATCCAAAGTATATATGGTTTGTCAAGCCTTTTGCAAAAGCTCTGGAAGAACTTCTGGATGCCGGGATCGGAGTGAATTATGGAGCGGGATCGGTTGATATCGGTACTGACGGCAAACTGAATATTTCTAAATATGGAGAGGGAGGTCTTCCTACAAGTTATTTCTTAACTTACGATGCGTATTGTCCTCTTATCGAATACGCTAATCTTACAGGAGATAAAGATGTAGTCAGAGCTCTTTTAAAAACGGCATATGTCTTGAAAAATGCAAATGCGCTTGATTTTAGGCAATATTATGACACTGCCGACTGGTTTCTTGATTATGTTTATGGACTAACAGGAGACCGCGCGTTTTATAATTCTTTAGAACAGTATCGTTTTAATAAATTTGCAAAATTTAAAGGTATTCCAAAAGAAAGTTATACGGTCCAAAGTCTGATAGATACTATGGGCGGGGTGAGGTACGGGCTTTTTGTTCCGGATACTAATAATATGGGTCTGGTAATTACCGCGCTGAAACCGATCAGGTTTGCAATGCACGGATATCTGACCGGTAAAAGATATCCGACAGCTGTTGCAGGAAAAGATGTGGTTGTGAGCGTAATGAGCGGAAAAGATTATGCCGGTGTGAAGCTTGACGGGACAAAATCAACGGTAACCGGCGCAAATATTGTTGAGTATGAATGGACGGAAGAAGAAAAGGGTAAAGTAAAAGTATTATCGAATAAAGCAGCGGATACCATACAATTTAAGGAAGGCTTGCATTCTGTAATGCTTCGAATAAAGGATAGTAATGGTATTGAGGCCGCGGAAAAAATACAAATAACGGTTAATCCCGGAGGGGTTTTTAAATTTAATTTCGCGCCTGCCAATGTCGAATCCCCTTTGGGATATATTGTTTCCAATGAAGTGTATAGCGAAACAGCCGGCTTTGGCTGGGAAAATAAGGTTACGGTTACAAGGGGCTCCGGTTATATGAGGCCGCTTGATAATAACACCGTTGCAGTTCCTAATAAAACAAGAAATGCTTTCAAGATCAAAACTTCTGACGGTCTGTACAGGGTTTCTCTCGGAGTCGGTCATGTCTGGGGGGAAAGCGGAAACCAGCATTTGGAGTTTGAAGGCGGCAAGAAAAAGATTGATTTGACTTTGGAAAAAAATACAACTGTAAGTTTCGTTGATATACCCGTTGAGGTAAAAGGCGGTGAATTTAAGATGGAGGTAGGGGGAAAAGGGGAAGGAACAACTCATGTTGCCTACCTTTGTCTGGTGCAAAATGACAAACCCTTGGAGGAGATTAAATTTGACTCGGAAATGATAGACATTAAATCCGATTTTACATTGGCAAGGATAGCTCCGGGGGTGGATGGAAAACTTCCAAAACCTTTCAGTCCCGGTCTGAAACTTTGGAAAGAATCTGTAAAGCTTCTGAAAATACCGGTGATTGCTTCGGGTCAGCTTCCGACTATAGAAACTGACCTTGCGGAAATTCCTCCAAATTCCAAAAGAGAGATTTCTATTGATGTTGATGCTAAAAAAGTTCCCAGCTATTATAATCGCGTTTGGATAGATCTGGGGGTCTGTGCTCTTAAAGGAACAACCGGGCCGGTTTCAATAATTGTGGAAGGAAAGGAAGTATTCAGGTCTGAAGGCCTGCCTGAAAAGACAATTATGCGGATAAGAAACATAGGATATGATCTTAACTCCATGAAAAATAATGTTACTTTCTCTGTTAGTAACGGTGACGCATCAAAATCAATAGGAGTTGGTTTTATCCGTGTGGATGTAAGTTCAGGAGCATTATATATTCGCAAATTTATTTGGTGAATAATTTAAAGTAAAAATTTGAAAACTCTGAATCTATTTGTAAGGGGCTGCCAATAGAGTTGTTGGCAGCCTTTTTTATCCGGAAATTTTATGACGGTTATTTTTTTGATTTTGTAGTTGCCAGATTCATCGGGCGCCTTAAAAACGCTCAATAAATTGAGCAACTACAAGAAAAATCACGCACTTTTCCCTTCATGAGGAATTTCTGTTTTTTATCATAGTTCTCATTTAGGCTTGTCTTCCTGTAAAAAACATTGTCTATTCTTATTGTATTTTAAATGCTTTTACTGTAATATGTTTTCAGGTTAACAATAAAGGTCAGTCTTTTTACTGTTGAAAAAAAAGGCTCTAAATGGAGAATCTTCAGATACTTAAAGAGTTCGTAATTATTCTTGCCGTTTCGATTCCGGTGGCTTTTATCTTTCAAAAAATAAAATTTCCGTCAATTGTCGGCTTTATTATTGCAGGAGTTCTTATCGGGCCCGGAGGATTTAAATTAATCTCTGATATCGGAAGCGTTAATATGCTGGCCGAGATAGGGGTTATCCTCCTTTTATTTTCCATTGGTCTGGAATTTTCCCTTTCCAAGCTTGTTTCTATCGGGAAGCTTCTATTAGTGGGGGGCACGCTTCAGGTATTTTTAACTGCAGGAGTAGTCGGAACAGTAGTTTACTTTTTTACAGGAAATCTTTCCCTGGCGCTCCTTTCCGGATTTCTTGTTTCTTTAAGCAGTACCGCAATAGTTCTGAAGAGTTTTGCCGACAGAAATGAAGAGGACTCGCCCTATGGAAACATTTCCCTCGGTATTCTATTATTCCAGGATCTCTTTGTTATACCTCTTATGGTGGCAGTTCCCTTTTTAAAAGACATGGAAAATTTTCAACCGTTGCTTCTTGTTAAGGCGTTGTTTTTTGCCGTTCTCGGCCTAGCCGCCGTCTATTTTGCAGGAAGCTTTGTCCTGAATAGAATAATGCATTATATAGTAAGGTTGAAGAACCGGGAACTATTTACTCTTACCGTAGTAGCGGTTTGTCTGGGGACGGCTTATCTTGCTTATAGCATGGGAGGGCTTTCTCTTTCTATAGGCGCTTTTATTGCAGGTCTTATACTTTCAAAATCGGATTACAGCCATCAGGTTATCTCAGATATAATTCCGTTTAAGGATTGTTTTAATAGTGTCTTTTTCGTCTCAATCGGAATGTTACTCAGTACTCAATTCTTGCTTGGAAATCTTTTTGGTATCTTTGGCGGGGCGCTTCTTATAACAGTCTTAAAAGTAGCGGTAATAATTCCTGTTGTTCTCTACTTTAAGTATCCGCTTAGAATCGCGGTTATTGTAGGGCTTTGCCTTTCGCAGATAGGCGAGTTCTCTTTCATTCTTGGAAAATTTGGCAATGAATTAAATATTATGTCAACGCAGGATTATGAATATTTTATTGCGGTAGCAGTGGTCAGCATGATTATGTCTCCGTTCTTGATCATGGCCGCCCCGTCTGCCGGTTTATTTTTACAAAAAATATTCAAGCTTCCGGTAAAAGCAGACGGGAATTCGGCAAAAAAAGATACCTACAAGAACCATGTCGTAATTATCGGGTTTGGACTAAACGGAAGAAATCTTTCCCGGGTGCTTCATGAAACGGGAATAAAACACGTAATTGTTGATCTTGATGCGGAAAAAATAGCGGAAGCAAAAGCAGACGGAGACTCGGTGGTTTTTGGGGATTTTACAAAAAAAGAAGTATTGGAAAGCGCGGGAATCAAAGAGGCCAAGGTTGCTGTCGTTGCAATATCAGATCCGGCAGCGACTGAACACGGGATATGGCTTATCAAAGAGATAAACCCTGCGGTCTATACGATAGTCCGTACCAGATCAAATGAAGATGTTGCAGAGCTCGCTAAACTTGGAGCAGATGAGGTAATTCCCGAAGAATTTGAAACTTCCATAGAGATATTTTCCAGAGTTCTTTCCAGATTCCATGTACCAAGGAATGTAATAGAGCAGGAAACGAGTATTATCAGAAAAGGTAATTACGGAATGTTGCGTTCTTCATCGCTTCTTCCGGTTAAACTCACAAATATAAATGATATCCTGAATGTTACCATAGATATATTTTCCAGAGTACTCTCAGGGCTGCATGTACCAAAAAAACTTATAGAAAAGGAAATTAACATAATAAAAAAAGGTAATTTTGGTATGGCCCGTACTGCTTCGCTTCCTCCCGTAAAACTGATGGATTTAAATGATATTTTAAACCTTACCCTTACTGAAACCGTTCTTATAAAAAGCGGTTCAAAAGCCGTCGGCAAAACCTTGATAGAAATAAATCTAAGGGCGGAAACAGGCACAACTGTAATAGCCGTTGTCCGTGCCGGAGAAGCCGTGACAAATCCCAAAAGCGAATTTGTCCTCGCCGAAAATGATGTGCTGGTAATACTGGGCAGCCATGCCGAATTGGATAAAGCTCTGCAGTTTATAGCAGGAATGGAAGGAGTATAGATGCGCAGATGCTCAGAGGCTCGGAGGCGCAGCAAGAAATGATAGATGCGCAGATGAGCGGATGCTCGGAAGCACGGCAAGAGAGGGAAAGTAGATGCTCAGAGGCTCGGATGCGCGGAAGCGCAGCAAGAAAGGGAAAGGATAAGATGCTTAGAGGCGCAATAGCTTGGCAAAAGAAGAGAAGGTGGGAATGTATATAAGTATCATATTTATTAGCTTTATCTGTGTCATCTCATCGCATTTATCTGTGCCATCAGGCCAAATTGGCCTTGATTTTTGGTCTTACCTGTTGGATAATACTAATTAATGGATATTAAAAGGCAGTTCTTTACTTTAATAATTGTGGTTATAGGCGTTTTCCTTTTAGGGACGCTTGGTTATGAGTTAATCGAAGGATGGGGTTTCCTTGATTCGATTTACATGACGACCATAACCCTTGCTACTATCGGATACGGGGAAACTCATCCGCTCTCGGATACAGGAAGAGTTTTTACTATTTTTTTGATAATCGGCGGGATCAGCGTATTTTCTTACGGACTTTTAACGATAACTACCATGATAGCGGAAGGTGAACTTCAGAGATTGCTGCGGAGGGGTCGTATGGATAAAGAAATAGTAAAATTAAAAGAGCACTACATTGTCTGCGGGTCCGGTGAACTGGGGGAACATATTATCGGGGAACTTTTGCAGACAAAAAGGCAGTTTGTGGTTGTTGATAAGGAAATATCTAACATTAATAAATTCGAAAAAAAGGACCTTCTATATATAGTCGGAGATGCGGCAGATGACAAAGTCCTTATTGAGGCCGGTATTTTGAAAGCAAAAGGAATATTCTGCTGTCTGCCTTTTGATAAGGATAATTTATTTGTAGTTCTTACCGCAAGAGAATTAAATAAAGATATAAGGATTGTTACAAAATGCGTGGAAGACCTGTCAGAACAGAAATTTAAACGTGCGGGTGTGGATAAAACAGTCTCTACAAACAGAATAGGAGGGCTTCGCATGGCTTCCGAAATGATAAGGCCTACAGCGGCTTCCTTTTTGGATGTGATGCTTCGCGATAAAAAAGGGGTCCGGTTTGAAGAGATCTCAGTGAAAGAAAATTCTAAAATAGCGGGTAAAACAATCGCAGAGTCCGGTATTCATCAGGAAACCGGTGCCAGTGTTGTTGCTATAAAAAGTGTCGGGTCTGACTTTTTGTATAATCCGACAGGTTCGACCGTAATAAATAAAAATGATACCCTGGTGGTTTTAGGTACTGTAGAGCAGATTAAGATAATGGCAGATCTGGTTTAATGGTAACTAACGAAAATATTGATATTGTTATAAAAATACTGAAAAAAGAAATAAAGAAATATAAAGAACCCATTGTCGGAGTAATCGCAAAAGCTACTAAAGACCCTTTTAAAGTTCTGATTTCTACAATGATATCTCTTCGAACAAAAGATGATGTGACCACGGAGGCTTCAAAAAGACTCTTTCTACTGGCGGGAAGCCCTGCCGAAATGATAAAATTAACAGACAGGGCTATAGAAAAAGCCATTTATCCTGCGGGTTTTTACAGGGTTAAAGCAAAAGCAATAAAGAAAACTGCAGGAATGCTCCTTGAAAATTTCGGCGGAAAAGTTCCGGATACGCTGGAAGAACTTCTTACTCTAAGTGGAGTCGGAAGAAAGACTTCCAATCTTGTTATGATCCTAGGATTTAATAAGTATGGCATCTGCGTGGATATCCATGTGCATAGGATTACGAACAGATGGGGCTATGTAAAAACGAAAAATCCGGAAAAGACTGAATTTGCTCTGCGGAAAAAGCTTCCTAAAAAACACTGGAAAATTATAAATGACCTGCTAGTGACTTACGGACAAAACCTGTGTCATCCGGTATCCCCCAAATGCACCAGGTGTAAAATAGCCGGGTATTGTGGTAGAATAGGTGTAACAACGAAGAGATAGTCCATAAAGGTTTGTAAAAGTAAAAGCTCGTAGTATAATTGACAATGCGATATAAAGAAGAACTAAAGTAATAAAAAAGATTAAGTATTAATGTGTATTTGATTAAAATAATAACTCCATAGTGTAAGACGTTATAGACATTATGGACTTTTACAGACTGTTATGGACTATACTTTTTCCAAGGAGGAAAAAAAGATGTTAAAGAAAGCTGTAATGTTGTCGGTGGTTTGTTGTGTTGCGTTCTTTTCTTTTGGCTGCGCGAAGAAGCTGTCAAAAGATGAGATGATTGAACGCGGAAAGTATCTGGTAAATGCATGCGGTGTTCTTGCCCATCATACCCCGATGGGTAAAGACGGTAAACCGGATCTTAATAAATTTATGGCAGGCAGTGAAACCCCTTATAAAGGCGCCTGGGGTGTTTCTTATGCCAAGAACCTTACCCCGGATAACGATACCGGTATAGGGATGATGACCGACGAAGAAGTAATAAATATGATAAAAGATGAGGGCATAAACGGAAAAGCACCTCTTTGTTATGATTACTATAGAGGCTTAACCGACGAGGACCTGAAAAGTCTGGTTTCCTATCTCCGGACGCTGACACCGATCACGAATAAAATACCTGCGGATACAAAACCCGGAGAAGTCAAAACCCCGGAGAAAAAAGCAGAACCGAAAAAAGCAGTTACAAAAAAAGCTGCCACAAAAAAGACAACAAAAAAGAAGTAAAAAAGGAAAACCCCTCTTTGCATGGAAGTGTAAGGAGGGGTTTTATTTTTACCAACTAGCCAATAACAAATAATGACTGAGTACTATTGACTAATGACTATTTATTGTTGGCGAAAAAACATTTCGCCTCATGTTTTTTTAATAATATTGCGGCATTCGTTTGCCGCTTTCATTAAATAGTCACTAGTAAGTAGTCATTAGTCAATAATAAAGGTATAATAAATTATGAGTAAACTCGGAAAACTTCAGATAATCCTGAAAACCATGAAAAGGGTTCTTATTGCTTATTCAGGAGGGGCGGACAGCACTTTGCTGTTAAAAATAGCCGCGGACACTCTGGGGAAGAAGAATGTTCTTGCCGTAATTGCAGCTTCCGAGACTTATCCTGCTTCAGAGATTGATTCTGCCGTTAAAATAGCGAAAATAATAAAAGTAAATTTATCCGTAATTAAAACAGAAGAACTTAAAGATCAGCGTTTCTTGAAAAACCCCGCAGAAAGATGTTATTACTGTAAACTTGAACTCTTCGGAAAACTTAAAAAAATTGCCCGTAAAAACGGGTATAGATTTGTTCTTGACGGGGCAAATTATGATGATAGGCTGGATTTCAGGCCGGGGGCAAAGGCAGGAAGAGCGCTGGGAATTAAAAGCCCTTTAAAAGAGGCTGGGTTTACGAAAATAGAAATCAGAAAACTCTCAAAAATACTTAAACTCCCTACCTGGAATAAGCCTTCCATGGCTTGTCTGGCTTCCAGGGTCCCTTACGGGATGAGAATTAATAATAAAATATTGGATCAGATAGGAAAGGCAGAGGAATATCTCAAGAAAGAATATTTTAAACAGGTGAGAGTCCGGCATCACGGTAATATGGCCAGAATAGAAGTAATGCCAAAAGATTTTAAACTCTTTTTAAAACCCGGTGTAACCGAAAAAATTGCGGAAAAACTTAAAAAAATCGGTTATACTTATATTACCTTGGACATTGAGGGTTTTCGAAGCGGAAGTATGAATCTTGTTTTGAAGGGTAGAAAGTGAAAAATAAATGGGGCGGGTATTTGGCTCTTGGAATAATTACGGGGTTTTTAAGCGGTCTTTGCGGTATCGGCGGCGGGGTTATTATGATCCCTGCCATGATTTTTATCTTCGGGCTTTCGGCGCATACAGCGGCGGCTACATCTCTTGCCGTGATAATGCCGACGGCGCTTTTTGGAAGCATAAGAAATGCATTTTCGTCAACTATGACTCCTGATTGGGGAGCGTTTTTGCTTATTTCGGCCGGTGCCGTGCCGTTTGCCTATTTTGGCGCGCATTTGATGCACAAAGTGCCTCAGGAAAAACTAAAAATAATTCTTGGAATAGTACTGCTCCTGGTTTCTATAAAAATGATTTTTTTTGCAACCGGTAATAATTATAACGGAGGCGGAGTACAGGAAAGTGTTGTCAGGGCTGCCAGTTTTATATTGCTTGGCGCTTTTACCGGTTTTCTAAGCGGGTTGCTGGGAATCGGAGGGGGGATTGTTATGATACCCATAATGCTGTATATCTTCGGGATGAAGGCGCAGGTGGTGACAGCTACTTCACTTGCTGTAATGATCCCGGCTTCAATAAGCGGAACGGTAAAGAATTTTAAGAATGGGCATACAAACTGGTCTGCGGCTTTGATTATTGCGGCAGGCTCGCTCGGAGGCGTCTTACTGGGAGCTTCGGCAGCTGAAAGGGTTGATCAGGTTACCCTGCAGCGTATTATCGGAACATTGTTTATTTTTGTTTCAATGCAGATGATCTTAAAAAAAGTAAAAATAATAAAAACTTAATTAACGCGGGAAATAATCTGTTTTGCAGGGGGTACTATATGGAAGAGACAGGAAAAACATGCGGTATGTTGAGCAGCCAGCCGCCGATTGTGGATGTCTTTATAGATCATCCTAATTTTACGCAGTTTTCGGAAGAAGAGCTGAAAACTTTTATTGCCTGCTGTAAGGAAAAAATTGTTACTGAAGGTGAAATACTGTTTTCCGAAGGTGAACCCGGACTTTCCATGTATATAGTGAAAAAAGGCGGTATAAAAATATTAAAAATGGGGTTTCTGGGAGAAACAGTAATCGCTCAGGTGAACCCCGGAGAGTTTGTGGGTGAGATGGCAGTTATTGACTGCAGTCCCAGGTCCGCGACGGTAAAAGCGATCGCGCATACGGAACTTCTGGAGTTATCCAAAGAACATTATAATACTCTTAAAAAAGAATCTCCAAAGGTTGCCATTAAATTAATGGACCTGTTACTCAGGCTTCTTAGTCTGCGTTTAAGAAGCACTACTTCCAAATTGATAAAAAAGTAAAGGCGGTGAAGACATGCATATAAACGATATATTAAAAGAAATGGTCAATAAGAATGCTTCTGATTTGCATATAAAATCCGGAAGTGTTCCTACTTACAGAATAAACGGCGTGTATGTGGATTCTGAATTTCCTGTCCTCAATTCTCAAGCCGTGCGTGATCTGATTAATCAGATGACGGATGATACGTTAAGACAGAAGTTTGATGAAGATAGAGAGCTGGATTTTGCCTATGCGGTGGAGGATCTTGCCCGGTTCCGTGTTAATGTATATCTTCAGACGGGTAACCTGGCAAGTGTAATAAGAGTAATCCCTCTCAGGGTAATGACTATTGACGAACTTGGTTTGCCGCAGATTTTGAAAAAAATATCCGAAAAGACAAGAGGCCTTGTACTGGTTACCGGACCGACCGGCTCAGGAAAATCCACAACTATAGCTGCGATGATAGACTACATTAATTCTACAAGACGATGTCATATTGTTACAATTGAAGATCCTGTAGAATTTTTGCATAAAGATAAAAGCGCCAAGGTGGACCAGCGTGAAGTCGGGCGGGACACCCTCTCCTTTACCAATGCTCTAAAAAGAGTATTGAGGCAGGATCCTAATGTAATTCTTATAGGAGAAATAAGGGATCTTGAAACCATTGCAACCGCGATAACCGCGGCGGAAACCGGCCATCTGGTTTTTGCGACCCTCCATACAGGTTCTGTAGCTCAAACAATAGACAGGATTGTGGATGTCTTTCCTCCTGAACAACAGCAGCAGATCAGAAGCCAGCTTTCCCTGACTCTTGAAGCTATAATTTGCCAGGTTCTTCTTCCTAAAGCAGATAACAAGGGCAGGGCTGTAGCTCTTGAGATAATGCTTTCAAATCATGCGATACGTAACATGATACGCGAAAATGAATTGGCGCAGGTACCTTCTTCCATGCTTACCGGAAAAGCGGAAGGCATGCAAATAATGGATAATGTGTTGAAAGATCTTGTAAATGCAGGAACTATTACCTACGAGGCGGCTCTTACAAAAGCGCATCACCCGGATAATTTCAGAGGCCTCCTGCTTCATGATCTGGGAAAAAAATAAATACTAAGTCTATAATAGTCTATAAAGGTCCATAAAAGTCTATAAAAGTAAGATCTTGTGGAAAATTTAAAAAGTTAGTTAAAGTAAATATTGTCTGGATTATGGTTGCGTTTACAAGGGGAGACGAGGAGTATGAAGGCAGAGAGATTTGAGGATTTAAATATTTACAAGGAAGCGAGAGTATTGGCAAAAGATATTTATGAGATTTCCAGATTGCCTGGTTTTGAAAAAGACTTTTATCTGGTTGGTCAAATTAGAAGATCCGCAGTTTCGATAATGTCTAATATTGCTGAAGGTTTTGAAAGAAAGGGAGATAAAGAGTTTTCGCAATTTTTATTTATTGCAAAAGGATCCTGTGGAGAATTAAGAGCACAAATGGATATTATTATGGATCAGGGTTATGTTAAGGATGCGCCGTATAAAAGCATACGAAATAAATCTGAAAAGCTAAACAGCATGATAAGTAATTTAATAAAATATTTAAGAGTCAAATAATATTTCAAGATTTTACGTTTATAGACGTATTTAAAAGACGCTGGATCCCGTGTCTGAGCACGGGATGACAACTTCGTTGTCACTTTTATGGACAGCTGACTACGATAAATATATCTGAGGGAGGAATATTTTATGACCATAAAAACGATCGGTGTCTTAACAACGGGCGGGGATGCTTCAGGGATGAATGCGGCTATCCGGGCTGTTGTCAGGACGGCTATTTTTAACGGGCTAAAGGTTTACGGGATTAAAAGAGGGTACAAAGGTTTAATAGACGGCGAAATTGAAGAGATGGGTGCTACCTCTGTTTCCGGTATTATTAATTGCGGTGGCACAATTCTTAAGACTATCCGCTGTCCGGAGTTTCGTAATAAAATAAATCAGAAGAAGGCTGTGGAAAATTTAAAGTGCTACGGTATTGACGGGCTTGTGATAATTGGCGGTAACGGTTCACTCGCCGGCGGCGCGGCACTATATTACGGATGGAAAGTTCCGGTTGTAAACATTCCGGCGTCCATAGATAATGATCTATGTTATACCGACTATACGGTCGGTTTTGATACGGCCGTCAATACGGCACTTGAAGCTATTGATAAAATAAGGGATACCGCGACCTCTCATGACCGGGTCTTTGTTGTGGAAGTCATGGGTCGGGATAACGGGCTTATCGCGCTGGAAGTAGCTCTTGGATCAGGTGCGGAAGCCGTACTCATTCCCGAGATAAAACCCGACCTCGATAAAGTCTGTCAACTGCTTGACAAGGGTCATAAAAGGGGAAAGCACAGCAGTATTATAATTGTTGCAGAGGGCGTTATGTCGGGGTACGAAGCAGCAAAACAGATAAGGAAGAAGACGAAAGGTCTTGAAGTCAGGGTAAGTGTTCTCGGTTATATGCAAAGAGGCGGCTCGCCGACTGCATTTTCAAGAGCTATAGCGGCAAGGCTCGGGCAAAAAGCTGTAGAATTATTGCTTAAAGAAAAATACGGCAAGATGGTCGGTGTAATCGGCAATAAGGTGGTTTCCACGGATATTAAGAAAGTTTTAAGAACGAAAAAGACTATAGACATTTCTGATTACCGGCTTGTAGGGGTACTGTCTTCGTAAAAGTTTCTTCCTCCGGAGGAAATATGGCATATCGAAAAGTTGTATTTAATATAATAGGGCTTCACTGCGCTTCCTGCGTGGGAAGAGTTGAGAAAGAGCTTTATAAGCTGGAAGGTGTTAAAAGAGCGGAAGTTAATCTTGCTCTGAATAATGCTGCCGTGGATTATGATCCGGAAAAAGTTTCTTTTCTCCGGCTGCGAAAAGCGGTAGAGGGTGCGGGCTTTGGGGTTACGACTTCTCCTGAAACTATGGAGAAGATTGAGCAAGTCGAGTATTCAAAACTCCGTAACCGCTTTGTAATAGGAGCAATATTTTCTATTATAATATTTCTTTTTTCAATGTTTGATTTTATTCCTGAAGTCCTGTCTTTAGATAAATATACACTTAATATTATTTTATTTTTTCTGACCTTGCCTGTCCTGCTTTGGTCCGGAAGTCGTTTTTTTACGGGAGCGTTTTCAGCCTTTAAACCTCCAAAGAGTTTTGCTGATATGAATACCCTTGTGGCTGTAGGAACACTAAGTGCTTTTCTTTACAGCAGTATTGCTACTTTTTTCCCGGGTTTATTTCTAAAATCAGGGCTTGAACCTGTGGTTTACTACGATACCGCTGCCGTCATTATCACACTGGTTCTTACCGGGAAACTCTTAGAAGCAAAATCAAAAAAACGGGCTCTTGAAAGTCTTAAAGGGCTTCTAAACCTTCAGCCGAAGAAGGCCTTGCTTTTAAAAGGCAAGAAAGAAATCGCAGTAAATATAGAGTATGTAAAGGCCGGAGATACACTGATGGTCAAGCCGGGTGAAAGAATTCCGGTGGACGGGGTTGTGCTGGCAGGAGGATCCTCTGTGGATGAATCAATGCTTTCCGGAGAGAGCTTTCCTGTAGATAAAAATAAAGGAGACAGTCTTATCGGCGGCACCATAAATAAAAACGGTTTTATAAAAATGAAAGCAACAAAAGTCGGTAAAGATACGGTGCTTTTTCAGATCGTTACCCTGGTGGAAAATGCCGCCGGTTCAAAAGCAGATATTCAAAACCTTGTGGATAAAATAGCAAATGTTTTTGTCCCTGTGGTTATAATCCTCGCCGTTCTTACTTTTATTGTTTGGTTTATTTTAGGGAATAAAGTGATGGCAGGTGTCGGCTTTATGTCCGTTCTTCTGGTGGCTTGTCCCTGCGCGCTTGGTCTGGCTACTCCGATCGGTATTATTGTCGGGGTCGGGAGTGCCGCAAGAAAAGGGATCCTTATAAAAAATGCGGACAGTCTGGAACGATGCGAGAAAATAAACGTTGTGGTATTTGACAAAACTGCAACTTTGACCGAAGGTGTGTTTGAAGTAACTGATATAACTCCGGTAATAGGTGTTACGCCGGAGAGACTCCTTACCCTGGCCGCCTCGTTGGAAAAAAAGAGCGAACACCCGATAGCCGCGGGTATCATAGAAAAAGCAAAACATGAAGGGATAATTCTTTTCGAAACACATAAATTTAAAGCGCTTTCCGGATTTGGTATTAAAGGAGAGATTGCAAAAAAAGAATATCTTGCCGGCAAATATGAATTTGTGAAGAAAAAAGAAAACTCCTTCAGAATAAAATTACTTATAGAACAATATGAAAAAGAAGGAAAAGCAGTTGTTTGTATCGCCGATAAGAAAACAATCCTCGGAGTGATTACTCTTTCTGATACCGTTAAGGAAAATGTAAAAGCAGTTATTACGCAAATAAAGCAGATGAATATCCGTCCGCTCCTTGCTACAGGTGATAACGAAGAAACTGCAAAACAGGTTGCCGGAGCTGTCGGTATAGAAGAGTATAAATCCAAAGTGCTTCCCTCAGGAAAGCTTATGATTATCAAGAAGCTGCAAAAAGAAGGAAATAAAGTAGCAATGGTGGGCGACGGCATAAATGACGCTCCCGCTCTTATGCAGTCTGACCTGGGTGTTTCACTAAGTACCGGAACAGATATTGCCATGGAATCCTCCGATGCAGTATTAGTAAAGGGAGACCTTTCAAAATTCTTAGACCTTATAAAACTATCCAAGCGAACAATGAGTATAATCCGCCAAAATCTCTTCTGGGCTTTCATATATAACATCATCGGCATCCCCATAGCCGCCGGAGTATTATATCCTCATTACACTTTAAATCCAATGCTTGCTTCGCTTTTTATGGCGATGAGCTCGGTATCTGTGGTGACAAATTCGCTGAGGATAAGGGGAAAATAATAATAAGTTAATAAGGTTCATAAGCAAAGCTTTTCTCGATAGGAATAAATATATATCTGTCAATACCAATTGACAGAGCGAGATAAAGTTTGTAAGGTTTGTAAAGTGAAAGAAAGTTAAATTCATGTTGCTCACGGGTTAATGCTTTCAGGACATACTCACGGAGGGCAGATGTCGTTCCTCGGCTATGCACCTCTTATTCCTTCAAATTATGGTCAGAAGTACAGGACTGGAGTTATCAAAAAAAAGAAAACCACGCTTATAGTCTCAAATGGTGTAGGTTTGATAAGACCCGCTGTAAGATTCTTAGCCCGCCCTCAGGTAATTGTTATAAATTTAAAAAAGTGTTTTGCGAGAGTAAAACGCAACTAAACTAGAAAGTCGGAAATAAATTGTTCCTAAAATCTCAATCTTGTAATCCTCAATCATTGCCCTCCGGTCATCTTTTTGTTATAATATCTTCATAATTTAATTCTCAAGGGGGAATTATATGACTTTTGAAGAGTTGGAAATTCTTATAAAAGAAGGCGAAGGTCTTACCGTAGAATTTAAGGAAAAATATACTCCAAAGATTGCTGAAGATATTGTTGCTTTTGCAAACTCAAAAGGCGGAAAGATCTTGCTGGGAGTTTCGGATAATGGAAAAATTACCGGTGAAAGTCTCACCGGCGGGTTAAAAGCAGAATTGTTGAGTTTAGCGCGGAATTGTCATGATTCAATAAAGATATTGTTCAAACAAGTGGAAGCTGTTATAGTTGTCGAAGTTCCGGAAGGTGAGAGTAAACCTTATCAGTGCTCCTCCGGTTATTTCAAAAGATATGATGCTGTGACGCAAAAAATGCTGCCCTCCGAAGTTAAATCTATGTTTAGAAATAATTTAGATGTTTCGTATGAGAACATTTTAGGAATAGATTTTGAAGTACAAGCTATCTCTTTTGAAAAAGTGAGAGCTTTTATAAGGGAAGCAAATTATTCGATAAAAATAACAAGAAAGAATATTTTTGAAGTATTAAAAAGCTTGAATCTGACAGGCAAGAATAAAATAACAAACGCCGGAATAATGCTGTTTGGAAAAGAAGTATCCTCTATGATTCTTCAATGCCAGATTACTCTGGTTGCGTATAAAGACCTTGAAGGGATTGATGTTTATGACAGACAAGACATTAGAGACGATTTGTGGACACAATACAATGAAGCTGTCATATTTCTCAAGAAGCATTTAAACAAAGGGAGTATTATCAAGGGTGTAAACAGGTATGATTCTTATGAAATACCTCTTGAAGCAATAAGAGAAGCACTTACAAATGCGATTATACACAGGGATTATTCAATATCAGGCACTCAAATTACCGTAGCCGTTTACCCTGATAGGGTTGAAATCAGTAATCCCGGAAGTTTACCCGAAGGTATGAGTAAAATAAACTTTGGTAAACTCTCAGTACGTAGAAATGAGATATTGGCCGATTTGTTTTCCAGGATGAATAAAGGCGAAAAACTTGGAAGAGGCATTATGAAAATTAAAAGCTGGATAAAAGCAAAAGGTTTAAAAGTAAAATTTGAATCGAGCATGTTCTTTACAACGGTGTTTTCCAGACCGGTTAGTAGCGGCAGAGTAATGAGCAATATTAGTGAGGGATTAAATGAGGGATTAAAGTCACTTTACTCTGAAATAATAGCAAACCCCGGAATTAAAGCAAAACAACTTAGTGCTTTGCTCAAGGAAAGACCAATAAAGACGCTGGAACGTCAAATAAAAACGCTTACTGAAAAGAAATTTATTGAACGGCAGGGAAGTAAAAAAACCGGGGGATATAGAGCAAGGAAATAGGTGAAAATCAAAAAGCATGCCGGAAAAATGTTTACTTCGGCAGAAGCTGCTTTCGCAGTACTTAAATAGTTTTTTAAGGACAGCTTAACTTGTTTAGGTGCTTGCATTCTTCAGTTTTTCATTGCTATTGGCAGGTAAGATCTTCCCGTTCTTAACCTCCAGGCTTAAATCATCAATGATAGACTTCCCTTTTGCAAAAGCAAGCGATATCTTTTTAAGGTTTATTTTTGCCATATAATAATGTATTATACACAAAAGAAGAGAAAGTTGCGTGTTCTCCTCCTGTATAGGAAAAGCATGTTCCTCACATTGCCAACGTGTAATACTGTTAAGATAGATTATATTATTAGCTATTAAGAATCAGAATTAGTAATTCAGACTGTGTCGCAATTAAATTACTAACATGATATAATATGGCATATTCACTCCAAAGGAGCAAGCCATGTATCGCACTGGTGACAG
>MFGV01000033.1 GCA_001778375.1 Candidatus Firestonebacteria bacterium RIFOXYD2_FULL_39_29 | reverse complement strand
CGGTTAAAAAACCGCTTCTTGGTTCCAGTTGTCAAAGAACGGTGTTTCTAGAAATAATTGCGACACAGTCTGAATTATTGACTTTGTATTGTCTTTTCCCTCCGGCTTTTGCCCTACCTCAAAATCCTGAAGAAGTTTTCTGTAAATATGGATCATGGCAAAAATCATTACTATTACTGCAGGAATAATACCAACACAACAACAGATAAAGCCAAGCATACAAACACCGAAAAGAACCCACCAGAATAGGAAGAGGTTAACTTTATGCCCCTGTGTCATCTTCCCGCTCATTTTTATCGCTTCAATAGGTTTCATCTTCCGGTCAATAACCAGATAAAGAGCAAACTGGTATTTTATTGCCCAGATTATACCGGGAACAATTAATAGTATCAAACCCGCAAGTACTATGAGGAGAACAAGAATATAGCAAACAAGAAAATCAAAGTACTTCTCATAAGTAGTAAAGAGCGTTGAAAGTTCGGCCTTTTTACCGTCATAAAGGTCAAGAAATATTTTATACGTCCCCATCATAAGCAGCACCGCAGCAAGGTATTCTATTACTGTAGTATTAAAGTAGAAGAGTCCTTTCCCCATAAACCGTTCAACAGTGATCTGTAGGGCGCTTAGTCCTATTGTTATTCCAAGATAGACGGCATAAACAACTATGGCAAAACCTAAATGTTTTTTTGTTAAATTCCAGCCGGTCTTAACGGCTTCTTTCTTCTGAAGTATCTGCACAGAACCCCCTTATTAAAGATTACCTGTAAAAATATTAGCATAATATAAGTTATTACACAATAATATTATTTTTTTCCGGTTTTCCGGATAATATATAGAAGAGACCCAACCCGCAGAAAAGTATGCCTGAAGCTGAAAACAACGCATAGTTATAGTTTCCTGTTTTGTCAAATATCCATCCGGCAAAAGGCGGTGCGATGAGTCCGCTTATAAAATTCCCGGCAAAAAGAAGCGGATATATCTGACCCAATCTTTCTATTCCAAAATATTTTGAGACAGCAGAGGCGTAAACCACAAGCGCGCAGCCGTAATTAAGGCCGGACAGCATTGCAAAAATAAAAAAGAGCGCGGTATTCTTTACAAAAAACACGGCAAAAAATAGTGCCGCGGCTTGTATTAATATAGAAATATATATGCTTTTTTCCTCTCCAATTTTATGAATTATAGCACCCCAAAGCATCCTTCCCCCTGAATTGAAAATTGCAAGCACGGAAACCCCGAAAGCGGCATAAATTCCGGAAACACCCCAGGTTAGACCCATGGATTTTATATTTCCTATGACCATGAGTCCGGAAAATAAAGATACTAACATGGCGAAAAACAACGCCCAAAATTTTGAAGAAGAAAAAATCTCCCGGTATTTTAACGGTTTGATCTCTTTTTCACATGTTCCTGCATTTGGGTCTCGCAGAAAAAAGGAAAGCCCGCAAATAATTATAAATAAAAGTATTCCTGTAATTTTAAATATATACGAAATATGAATGCCGCGACTTAAAAAATGATCGACCCCGAGCGCAAGAAGCAAGGAGCCGATACCCAGGCCGCTCACTGAAACTCCTGTTACCAGCGCTTTTTTATCAGGAAAGCATTTTTGGACCGTTTCCAGAGGACAAATGTACGCAAGACCTGCTCCACCCCCGCCAAGAACACCCACACCTATTATCAAAATCATCAGATCCGGTTCAACCATACCGGAAAGGAAGAAGCCGGTACCCATGACAACTCCGCCGATAAAAGCAAGTAAACGCGGTCCTGTTTTTTTTATTAATCTTCCGCCTGCAAGAAAACCTGCAGCAAATACTACCTGAAAGATAGCAAACACCATTTGCGCGTCTTTCATGGAAAAAGCGAATTTCGAATGAAGTTCCTGAGCAAAAACACTCCACGCATAGCCGGCACCAAAGCACATGGACATAAAAAAAGCTGCCGCCAGAACAGATATCCGCTGTTTTTTATTCAAGGACTGGTTACTCCTTTTCTTGAGGGAGGTTAAGATGGCTTTTTTCTCTAAGATTCTCGATTTTAATGACAACAGAATCCAGCTTATTCTTTCTTGTCGTAACCAGTTTGGTAAATTCTTCTTTCGCTGCTTCTATTTTTTCCCCAAGTTTTTCGTAACACCCCGTGTACTCATCCCATTGTTTTCCGAAAGCCGAAAGTAATTTTAAGATCTCCGCCGCGGTTGCTTCCATTTTAAAATTATCTATCGCCTGCCTCATTATGACCAAAAGAGCATACAGGGTAAGCGGAGAGCAGAGAACAACTTTTTTATTAAGCGCCTCATCCATTATCGCAGGTTCTTTCTGATTAACAAAAGCAAATACTTGCTCATTAGGTATGAATACGATCACATAATCCAAAGTATTTTCTTCCGCATTAATATAATCCCGGGTGGTCACTTCTTTTATTCTTCCCCTGACATCAGAAAGGAATTTCTTTTCAAAATTATCCTTTTCCACCTGGCTTCCCGCGTTAAGGTACGCCATATAATTATCCAGCGGGAATTTTACATCCATATTAACTTTAAGGTTTTTTGGAAGAGTAAAAGTAAAGTCCGGTTTATTTCCCGCTTCGTTTTTTTGCTGTTTAACATAATTAATACCGTCGGTAAAGCCGGCCAGCTTTAAAACATCTTCAGCCATTCTCTCCCCCCACTTACCTCTGGCCTGGGAGGAAGAAAGCGCGATATTCAACTTATCCGTACTCTCTCTGAGTTTTCCTGTTTGCTCTGCCGTCTGTTTTATCTGCGTGGTAAGTTCGCCGAATTTATTCTCACGGTCTTTTTCAAGGGTGTTCATCAGGTTTTCAACTTTTAAAAGATCGGTTTTCATATTCCCCAGGGTCTGATCTATCAATTGCTTCTTGTTTTCCAGATCCTTCTCCCCTCCTGACAGCTGCTTTGATAAAGCTTCATTAACAAAAGGGATCATATCTTTCCAGGCCTCTACGGTCAACGCCTTAAAAGAATCTTTCATCCTCTGCTCTTCCTCTTTTTTCCGGCGAAGATCAATAATATAGTAAGCCAAAAGCCCAAGAGTAAAACCAATTATGAAAATAATTATCGATTTCATGATCTTATTTTATCTTAAAAAGACGGGGTTTGCAATTGATAAAAAACAGGGATTAGGGGCCCGTGGTTTTCTGCGGCATATTCGCCATAAATTTATTTTGCAGACCAATATATTTATCGAACCCATAGTTAATTTCGAGAATATAAGCGTAAAATGTGACGGGTTACGAGAAAAGAATATTTAACGTAACTTCTGCACCTTTCTGCTCTTGCCAAGCATCTGCGCATCCGCGCCTCTACTCTTCTATCTTCCACCTTACTTAAATATTATTCGGTACTTTTTCTTTTTTTCCTGACTGGAATGATTTTTCCGCCGTATCCAGTAAAGCCATCACTTCGAGTGAATCCTCAAAAGGTACAGGAGAAGGACCTCCCTTTAAAAAACCAAAGAGCTCCCTGACTAGATCAGTATAAATAATATTTTGATCCACGATAAACGGCGCCGCAGCTCCGTCTTTATTCCTCAAAGTTCCGCCGTAGGAGCCGCAATTTTCGGTAAGATCGGCAATTGCGACTTTTTTATCCGGATATTCGACAACGATAACCACACCGTTGCTGTGCTTTGTTGTATGAGCGGTCAAGGCGCCTCTCCCCATTGCGCGGACAAGCATTTCAAAGACATGAACCCCGTACCAGACAATACTGCTTCCGGCAGGAGCAATTCCAAGAGGGCCGTAAAAATAACTGTTATCCGGGTTTGGTATCTCTTTCATCGCCCCGGTAAGAGCCGGAGGGAACCTTAAGGAAGACATAGAACAGATCTTTAAGTTTTTCTTCTTTGAAATATCATATATTATCCTGCCATTTAAATAGTTATCCGCCATCGGTTTATCAAGAAATATAGGCAGTCCTAAATCCGAGCATTTTTTAAAATATTCCAGATGAAGCGAAGGATCATTAAGCTCTATCATTACGGCATCAACACCTTTTACTGTTTCCTCAAGGGTATTGGTAATTTTCACGCCCAGTACTTCAAGCTGTTTCTTCCTTGCGTTAATACCTTCTTCATTTTGAAAAGGTGTGACAAAAGCCAGGCAGGTTACTGCGCGGAGTCCTTCTACTTTCTGCTCCGGCGGGCAGGAAGGATCCTGCATTCTTTTGGGAAAAGCAACACTGTGGCTGGTATCCAGACCTACTAAAGCAACTTTCAATTCCTTAGCCATACATCCCCCATTATTAGAAATATGTTATTGTAGTTGCCCGATTCCCTCCCCTCCAAAGAACTCGGCGGGCAAGCATAAAGATCGCAGGCACGGCATCGAGCCCATAGTTAATTACGCGGATATAAACCTAAAATGTTACGAGTTGCGGGTGACGGGTTACGAGAAAAAGAATATTTAACGTAACTTCTGCACCTTTCTGCTCTTGCCAAGCATCCGCGCCTCTATTCTTCTATCTTCCACCTTACTTAAATATTATTCGGTACTTTTTCTGTTTTTCCGGACTGTAAGGATTTTTCGGCAGTATCCAGTAACGCCATTACTTCAAGAGTGTCTTCAAAAGGTACAGGGACAGGGCCGCCCTTCAAAAATCCAAAGAGCTCCCTTACCAGATCGGTGTAAATTATTTTTTTATCCACAACAAATGGGGCAATGGATCCGCCTTTATCTCTGAGCGTTCCGCCATATTGAAAACATCTTTCGATAAGATCCGCAATAGCTACTTTTTTATCAGGATATTCGACAACGATAACCACACCGTTGCTGTGTTTTTTTGTATGCACGGACAATGCGCCTCTTCCCATTGCACGGACCAGCATTTCAAATGTATGCACCCCGTACCAGACAATACTGCTCCCTGCCGGAGGAATACCAAGAGGGCCGAAGAAATAACTGAAATCCGGTTTCGGTACTTTATTTATCGCTTCGTTAAGCGCCGGAGGGAATCTCAAAGAGGACATGGAGCAGATCTTAATGTTATTCTTCTTCGAGATATCATAAATAATTTTGGCGTTGACATAAGTATCCGCCATCGGTTTATCAAGATAAATAGGAAGACCCAGTTCAGAACATTTTTTAAAATATTCCAGATGCAAGGACGGGTCATCTATCTCTATCATCACAGCATCCGCACCTTTCACTGTTTCCTCAAGAGTACTGGTGATCTTCACTCCCCAGGCTTCAAGCTGTTTGATCCTGGTGTTAATACCCTCTTCATTTTGAAAAGGCGTGACAAATGCCAGGCAAGTCATAACCCGGAGCCCATCTACTTTCATATCCGCAGGACAATCAGGCGCCTGCATTCTTTTTGTGAATTCAATACTATGACTGGTATCCAATCCAATTACCGCAATCTTTATTTCATTTGCCATATGACACTCCTTTTTAAAAAGATTCCACATCCACCAGTTATATTGGGCGGATCTTTTGATGAGATTACAAAACTACTGGATTCTCCGCCCTTGACCCGCCTATTGGCGAGGTCTCGCACAGCATTGTAGCGGACGAGATCTCACCGCAGGTGGACACTGATTTATTTCATGGCTCCATTTTTCTGACAATTTTTAATATTCAAACAAACATATACCACAAAAACACCTTATTGCGTTATACCAAAGAAAACCCCGAGCAGCCTGTCCGCCACTTTTAGGTAATGAGCTCGGAGATGTTTATAAATTATAGTATTTAGTATAGGCATTGTCAATTTATTAAAGATGCGGCTTTTCCCCCTGGTTTTCATCTCATGCTGAAAGCATAGATATAGCAACTGTTTTCTTTGTTATTTCTCCGCTGAAAATATTTTCTTTGATAGTTCTTCCAGTCCGTCTACCAGGCGGGGGCCGGATCTTAGGAGGAGGTCGGGGTTAAGATCGTCGAAAACTTTATCTTCTTTCACTGCTTTTATACTTCCCCAGCCGGCGCGGGCTGTTATTTCTTTTTTCATCTTGCCTTTCTTTTCCATGTAGGCGGTTATTATTATGCCGGGATTTCTTTTTATTATCTCTTCCACGCTTACTTCGGGAAAGGTTTTGTCAATATCGGAAAATATATTTTCCCCTCCGGCAAGGCTTATGAGTTCATCTATAAAAGATCCTTTTCCCGCGGAAGTGACCGGTTGGTTCCAGATCTCAAAATATACCTTTGGTTTTTTCCTGTTCTTTGCTTTTTCTTTTACAGCTTTAATTCTTTCCTTGAGGGAGTTGACAAGCGTTAAGGCTTCCTTTTCTTTCCCCGCTGCTTTTCCGACAAGCACCGCATCCATAAGCACCTGATTTAAATCCTTCGGGTAGAGAGTCAAGACCGGAATACCCATAGTCGAAAGTTTTATCGCGAGCTCTTTTTGCACGCCGCCGCCGGCAAGAACGAGATCCGGTTTTAACATAAGAATTTTTTCAAGACTTGGAGAAAAGAAATCTCCTACCTTTTCTTTCTTTTTGGCTTCAGCTGGATAGTCGCAAATATTTGATACCCCGGCTACTTTGTCCCCGAGACCCAGCATAAATAATATCTCCGTATTGGAGGGCGCCAAAGAAATAATCCTTTTTGGCTCTTTGGAGATCAAGGCAGACCTGCCGGCATCATCCGTAAGTGTTACGGGAAAACCTGAAGAAAATACCGCGGAAATTAGCAATAAAAATGAACCGATTATTTTTGTCATAAAAATATTATACTCCTTTAAAAACGATTCCACTTCCGCCAGTTATATGAGGCGGATCTTTTGAAGAGATTGCAAAACTACCAGATTCCACTTCCGCCACAAAGCGTTGGCGGATGCCGAAACATTATTGCCTTTGATGTTTTGGAAGGCAGATACAAGCTCTGACTGTTATTGCAGAATCTCCAATACTTTTCTGCATATGAAAAAAAAGCCCCGCCCGTTTTTGACGGACAGGGCTCTGATCAACAGGTTTATTTTTGGATTTCAGCAGCTATTATATTGACTCTGTTCTTTGTGAATTTCACAACACCGGATATTTTTGCAAATATAGTGTGGTCTGAGCCCTCGCCGGCATTAACGCCCGCGACAAATGTTGAACCGCGCTGTCTTACGATAACACTTCCGCCGGTCACAACTTCTCCGCCAAAAGCTTTAACTCCCATGCGCTGACCCTGACTGTCCCTGCCGTTCCTTGATGTACCGCCTGATTTTTTACTTGCCATACGAAAATCTCCTTAAATTAGACCTCTATCTTTGTAATTTTAAGCCTTGTATACTGCTGCCTGTGGCCTATCGTCTTCCTGTACTGTTCGGTCTTTCTGTACCTGAAAACTCTGATCTTTTCACCTTTAACTTCGCCTATTACTTCGGCAATTACTTTTACATCGTTAAGAACCGGCTTTCCTATCTTTACTTTATCTCCGTCCACGGCCATAAGAACTTTATCCATTGTCTGTTCTTTGCCTTTAGTTTCGACTTTTTCTACATTAAAGACATCGCCTTCCTTCACTTTGTACTGCCTTGCTCCTGATTCAATTATTACATACTTCATGATAAATCTCCTCCCGACTAAAAACGTAGGTCTAATAATACCAAAATGAAGATGATTTGTCAAAGGTTAAATAGCTAACTGATGACACCGATAAAAAAGAGATGGCACATCCGCCAGTAATATAGGCGGATCTTTCGAAGATCCGCCAGTGAATATAGGGCGGATCTTTCGAAGAGATGTTAAAAAGGTGACTGTCACCCTGTTACCTTTGTTTTTAAAGGCGTTTTTACTGTTTTAAGAAATAAAGAGGTTTGTGTCTGAAGACTCGGCGGAATTAAGATAAGAGGCTACGCCTCCGATTTCGATTCCGTCAAGAAGCTCTTCTTTTTTAATACCCATCATATCCATGGACATCTGACAGGCAATTATTCTTACTCCGGCAGATTTCGCGGCAAACATCATGGCTTCAAGTGAATCGATGTTTTTCCTTTTCATAATAAACCTTATTAATTTCGGGCCGATACCCAGCATCTGCATCTGGGATAATTTTAAACGCCAGCTTCCTCTGGGAAGCATTATACCGAACATGAAATCAAAAAAACCTTTTTTTACTTTCGGCGAATATTTTTTCTTTAAGGCGTTCAAACCCCAGAAGGTGAAGAACATTGTAACTTTTCTTCCCATGGATGCGGCGCCATTTGCTATCACAAAAGAAGCGAGTACTTTGTCCAGCTCTCCGGAAAACACAACAATTGTTTTGTCATGCGGAATTTCTCCGTTAAAAGCTTTTTCTGCTCTCTTTCCTTTTTGGATCTTCGCTATTATTTTTTTATCTTTTTCTTCCACTGAGACCAGCATATTACCCGTCGTTGCGCACCAGGAAGGAATATCATTTCTAAAACCGGGATCGGTAGCGGTAATCTCCACTACATCTCCGTCACTAAGCTCACTTATCTTTTTTGCCAGAACCATTACAGGCCCCGGACATTGAAGCCCCCCGGCATCCAGTTTATAAATTTTTCCCTTGCCAGGGATCACAGTCCGGATATCATCCCGCTTATCAATGTAGTGGCATTGAAATATACCGACATTTTGCTGAAGTGCCGTCGCAATCTTATAGAGCTTAAACCCGCCGCTTAGATCATAAACTTTGTCATAACCGGAGTTTTTAAGTATGGACTGCGCGAAGTACGCCATCTTCCCCTGATTACAGACCATAATGAGCTTTCTGTCTTTCGGGATCTCGCTAAGTCTTTTTCGAATCTCCGAAAGTGGAATATTGACCGACCCTTCAATATGTCCGAGGTCAAATTCCATTTTGCTTCGCACGTCTATAAACAGAGCATTTTCTTTTTTCAGATTTTCCACATCTTCAAAGGAGACGTAAGGACTTTTCCCCTGGATCTGATTTATCGCTATCATCGAGGCAAGATTAACAGGGTCCTTTGCGGAAGAGAACGGCGGAGCGTAAGCCAGTTCAAGTTTTGCCAGTTCGTAAACCGTACGGTGCAGCTGGACCATAACCGAAATTACATCAATTCTTTTATCAACTCCCTCCGGCCCGATGATCTGAGCCCCTAAAACCCTGCCGTCAGCAGGATTATACAGGAACTTCATATACAAGGGGAAGGCATCAGGGTAATACCCCGCATGTGAAGAAGGCATTAAATAGCATTTGCCGTAAGGCATTTTTCTTTTCTTTAAAATCTTTTCACTGCTCCCGGTTATTGCCGCGGCCATATCAAATATTTTCGCAATCGCGGTACCCGGAGTCCCATCATATGTTGACTTTCCCCCGCAGATATTATCCGCGACGATACGCCCCTGTTTGTTCGCAGCATTCGCCAGAGGTATTAAGGACGCGCAATCACAGACACTGTCCTTTGTTTCGATAACATCTCCAAGTGCATAAATATCGGGATCGGAAGTTTTTAATTCCGGGGTAACTTTTATTCCGCCAAGTGCGCCAATCTCAATGCCGGCGTCTTTTGCCAAAGCGGTTTCAGGTTTTACACCGATGGAAAGAATAACGAAATCAGCTTCAATCTCGTACCCGTCTTTAAGGAGCAGCTTTAGTCCGGTTCCCGCCTGCTTGAATTCGGTAACGGCATTATTTAATACAAGCTCAATATTTTTTGCCTTGAGGTGGTCGTGTATTACCGCCGCCATTTCTGCGTCCAGGACATTCAAAACCTGATCAGCAAGTTCTACAATAGAGACCATAAGACCAAGATGATGCATATTCTCAGCCATTTCAAGACCAATAAAACCGGCTCCGACTATCGCCACTTTCTTAGGAGTTTTTTCTTTGATAAAACTTTTTACCAGATCCATATCGGCAAGTGTTCTTATCGTAAAGATCCTCGAATCATTAATACCTGTTATAGGGGGCCTTATAGGGGTGCCTCCGGGCGAGAGCACCAGTTTATCATAGCTTTCTTCATATATATTATTATTGGAGGAGTCTTTTACTTTGACTTTTTTGTTTTTTCTGTCTATTGAAATCACTTCGGATCTTATCCGGACATCTACATTAAATTGATTGTTAAAGCTTTCTTTTGAGACAATGGTAAGCTGATCGCGGTCCTTTATAACATCACCCAGATAATATGGAATCCCGCAGTTGGCATAAGAGATCTCTTCCCCGCGCTCAAACATTATTATCTCTGCTTTTTCATCCAAACGCCTTAAACGAGCAGCCGTAGAAGCCCCGCCTGCAACCCCGCCTACAATAAGTACTTTCATAAAAACACCCCCCGGATCTGATATTTGGCATATATTGTAATTTTATAGGTAAAAGGGAAACTGCTATATGACACTTATCATAGAGGCGTAGATAGAGGCTTAGAGGGTTGGATGTTTGGAAGGTTGGCAAAAGCTTGAAAACGGAGGACAGAGGCCGGAAGACGGAAAGAGATAGTTTTTTTAACATATAATTGCTTCTATCTCTCTCCATTCATCCGTGTTAGAAGTAAAGGTCAATAAGTCTAATTTCAGGAGTTCAGCTTGAGCTTTGCGTTAGTTTCTCCGCCGTTTATTATATATAGAAGGGGAAGAGGTCTGTCAATTTCTTCTACAAAGGCGGGTCTTTTCACCCAGGGCGTTGAAGAAAGGACATTATTCAGGTCCATCCAATACTGAAGCCTTGCAGGCTTTAACCCCCAGGTCATATGAAAATGATTTGCGGGAGTGTATTGTTTATACTCAACCATAGAAGCGTATTTCGGCACAACAAAAGTATGCGGCCAGCCTGCATTGGAGGTGTTACAAACGGCGCCGGCTAATTTCTTCGGTAACTCCGCGGTGGAGGCTTCATCCCAGACAAGGGTAAACATATCGGAAAGCGAGGAGTAAGCAAGACGTCCCGCAATTCCTTCTATTCCTCCGGGGCTTACAAATGTTACGGAATTTCCCATTCCGGGGAAGTAACCTTCATCCGCAAGAGGGAAGGAGACATTGGACATGATCTCTTTTACGGAAGCTCCCGGTTTTGCCGCCCAGTTAAAAGATGCGCTGCCGGAGTTATCCCCGTCAACAAAACCTTTTTCCATCCATGCTTCATTCTTCTTTACGCCTGAAATCTTCAGTTTAGCTATCAGTTGTTTTACTTCGCGGCTTTCCCAGACTTTTCTGAAATCCATAAAGAGCGGAGGGTTTCCTCCCGTTAAATGAGTAAAGAACAGCATGGTAAGAAGCCCCTGCGCATCCGCTTCTGTAGCATAAGGAAGCGGCGATTTGTTTCCATTGTGATCAAAAGTAGAATTAAAGAGTGATTCCATCGTATCGGCAACAGGGAGAGGAATTCCTCTTTTGTCGGAGCCCCATTCCAGCTGGCTCATGAAACCTCCGCCGACTGCATTTAGATCTTTCATTAAATCCCTGACCACAAGGTACATTGCGAGAGATTTATTAAAACGTTCGTCATCCTCAGAATTCCTTCTTTCTATTCTCTTTCCGGCCAGTGCATTGAGCCAGCTTCTCATTTCTTTTAATTCTTTTTTATCATAAGCTTCTTTATTTAACATATCAGAAAGAAGCTTCATATCTAAACGGGTGATTTCAATTCCAAAGGTATTCCTTGCGGGAATAATATGGGCAAGCGCAGTCTCCATACCCATTGAATCATGCCCAAAAAGCATAACACGTTTTCCCTTAAGGTACTGAGTGGTAAAAGCTGCGTAGCACCAATCCGTCAGATCCACGGCAGTCTTCTCACTCATCTCCGGATTTAATCCGGTATCCGCCCAGCTTCCGACTATAAGATGAACCAGACGGCCGTACTGGGAAATAGCTCCGTTTGCGGCATGCGCAAATACCACACCCGGTTTCGGCCCGGAATTTCCGCAAACCAGGCAAAGCGGTGTGCCTTTTGGGAACTGCTGGAATAAAGAAATTAGAGAAAGCTGGGGAAAAGCCCAGGTATCCGGAGCGCAAACAAGAATATTCGCGCCTTTCGATTTTAATTCTCCGGCAACTATATCCGCCTGATTTTCACCGTCCACCAATGTTTCCGAATATACCACCTCAACCTCTTCCCCGCCTGCAAGCTTTACATTAGCCGCAATCTTTTCCGCAACCATACCAATTATATTTTTGCATCTTTCCCTTGAAGCAGAATCAATTCTTGGATCACTTGTCGCAAACACCCCGATGACAGGATGCGCGGGATACGAACTGCCTGAAGTTATCTTTACCGGTTTTTTCATGTTAAGGCTCCTCTTATGTATTTGTCTATTTTTAAGAGGCAATTAACCTCTCAGTTCCTAAAAGTATACCAGAAAATATTGTTTCTATAAATATTCAATATTTTATTTTTGTTAAACAAAGCCCGGAGGCTGGAGCCACAAGGGGCTTTATACCGGTGGTTTTATTAAAAATTTCTTTTGCTATTTCAGGTTTTACCCTGCTGCCGCCTGCCTGTACGAGAAAACCCGCCATCATGCGGACCTGTCTTCTTAAAAATGATTTAGCTGTAACATCTATAAATACCATATCTTTTATTTTGAATATTTTTATTTTGTCAACAGTACGGAGAGTATTTTCCCTCTCCTCGTCGCAGGAGAACGGCCGATAATCGTGCCGACCGAGCAAAAACTTCGCAGCCGCTTTCATCTTTTTAATATCCAGAGGAAATCTCCAATACCAAACAAAGTTTTTAAGAAAAACTTTTCTGTCTTTCCCGTTGTAAACAGTATATCTGTAACTCTTGATCTTTGCCGAATGCCTGGCGTGAAACCCTGATTTAACCTTTTCAAGTTTGGTTATGAAAATATCCCGGGGAAGTATATCATTCAAAGCAATGTGCAGGTTTTTCGGAGGAATAATCGTATCATTGTCGAAAGTAACAGTCTGACATAAAGCATGCACACCGGCATCAGTCCTGCTGGCGCCGAAAGTAGTTATCTCTTTTTTTGTGACTTTTTTTAAAGCATACTCAAGAGAGCCCTGAATAGTAGGCTTCCCCTCCTGCCTTTGCCAGCCCTTATAGTTAGTCCCGTCATATTCCATTGTTAGTCTGATGTTAGTCATAATACCCCGCTGCATTTATTGCTGTTTAGAAAATTTACTTTGGTATTCTTTCTTTCGCCCAGGAGAAAAACCGGTCAGCGTGCTTGTAGAGTTCTAAAACCTGCTTCTCGGTAACAAGAACATCAAGATACTCAACTACTGTCTTTTCGCTCAAAACCGCATCAGCATGTTTAATAGCTTGTTTTGAATCCGAACCGCCCGCTTCGGCAAGAAGTTTTAGGACATCGCTGTGCCTTTCCGAAGAACTTCTAGCCCCAGCTTAAAAACCAAAAAGGCATCAATTGCAGAGATTACACAATGTATGCAGGCAAGAGCGGCCGCCTCATAGTTCAATTCTTTCAAGCAACCTCCGGCTGCTTTATGGCGAGTATGCCGCAGAAAACCATGGAGGTAACTCCGTGGATGAATGCGGCATGAATAATAAATTGAATTCCGCTCGCCGAAACTCCGGACGTAAGTCCTCAGAGGTTCATAAAAACTATCAGCTTTTTTGAAATAGTTCAAATAACGGCTTTGTTCAACCTTCTTCGTTTTAATCTTCTCAGACATCATTTTTGAATAACCTCCCCTATAGGTTTTCCAAACAGCAACTCTCCCTTTTCAATTGCTTCAATTACCCCCTTCTTATTGTTTTTTTCCTTCCGGTATTCTGCAACCGTCCATATCAACGAATCCAATCTATTTCCTGTTGATATTGCAAAATCCTCTGCCAGATCAGAAAGTTTTTCTTTTAAAATCTCTTTAGTTTGAGGGTCTTTTGTCAGAAAGAAGACATCTACATCGCTTTCAGGCCTTTCTTTTCCTTCGCTTACACTCCCGTATAAAACGACAGAAAGCGTTTTTTTTGCTGCCGCCTCCAATTTCATTTTTAGTATTTTTTTAGCAAGATCTTTTTCTTCAATAACTAACGGTTGTATTATTCTTTTTACGGTCTCATGCTTTTGATTTATTTTAAATAGATTAGCTTTTCCGGCCTTTCTTTTTATGACAATCCCCTGTTTTACCAATCCTTCAAGTATTCTGTGCGCATGTACAAAAGAAATACCAATATTCCTTGCTGTTTCCCTTCCCGTCTGCTCGGTCTCATATAATATCATATAACGGAGAAGAGTAAAAGCCAGGGGTGTCTTAATTATTTCATAAACTGCGTTATTATATAGCATTTTTCCTCACGTATCATATAAGGTACATATGTTCCTTATAGTATACATATGAATATGCCTCTTGTCAAGCATTTTGCAAATAACAACGGCGGGAGCTTTTTCCCGCCGTTTACCATAATCTATTGTCGATTTTCCATTTTCTATTGCTCTGAAAGTTATTTACTCCGTAAATAACCTTCGGCTTTCAGGAGCTCAGCAATTAAAACTGCTCCGCCTGCGGCGCCTCTTATTGTGTTATGCGAAAGTGAGACAAATTTGTAATCATAAGCATGGTCTTCTCTTAGCCTTCCGACCGCTATACCCATTCCGTTCTCAATATCCCGTTCCAGTTTTGTCTGCGGCCTGTTATCTTCTTCAAAATATTTAATGAACTGCTTGGGTGCACTGGGCAAATCAAGTTTTTGCGGTTTACCTTTGAACTCTTTCCAGCGTTTTAGGATCTCTTCTTTTCCAGGTTTTTTTTCAAATTTTACAAACGCCGCCGCCATATGACCGTCCGTTACGGGGACCCTTATGCACTGAGCTGTAATAACCGGCTTTACGGCAGAAACTATCTTTCCGCCTTCAATTTTTCCCCAGACTTTTAGAGGTTCTTTTTCGCTTTTTTCCTCTTCCCCTCCGATATAAGGGATAACATTATCGATCATCTCCGGCCAGGTTTCAAATGTCTTTCCCGCTCCGGAAATTGCCTGATAAGTGCAGACTACAACCTCTTTAATCCCGAAATCAAGCAAAGGGTGAAGGGCCGGAACATAACTTTGAATTGAGCAATTAGGCTTTACTGCAATAAACCCGTTTTTCGTCCCAAGCCTTTTTTTCTGTGCGTCAATTATTTTTATATGCAAGTCGTTTAACTCAGGAAGAAGCATAGGAACATCCTCCGTCCATCTGTGAGCAGAATTATTGGAAATTACCGGAACTTCCGCCTTTGCATATTCATATTCCAGCGCTTTTATCTCGTCTTTTTTCATATCAACCGCGCAAAATATAAAATCAACGGAATCCGCAACTTCCTTTATACTGGAAGCGTTCTTCACAACTAATTTACTTATTTTTTCAGGAATAGCCGTTTTCATCGCCCATCTGCCGGCAACTGCGTCAGCATAGACCTTCCCCGCGCTTCTTTCACTGGCTGCAACTGTTACCACTTCAAACCAGGGATGATCAGCTAGCAGCGATATAAACCGCTGACCTACCATGCCGGTAGCTCCGACTATACCTACTCGTAATTTATTACTGCTCATCTTTACTTTTCTCCTATCTTTATATTTCTTTTCCCTGGACGTCGTGCGGCAATCCGTTAGAACGTTACACGTTATCACGTTACTAACGTTTTATCCCGTCTTTCTTCTACTCATAATTCATCTGCTTGTTATTTTTAGTGCTTATTACTTTTTCTTTTTGTTTCAAATTCGATTTACTTTAATGTATTATATGTTATCATCCGCCATTCTTTTTGGAGGATAGAATTTAGTTCTTCGAATTTGCTTTATTGCGGTCTTGCTTGATCTGTGATCGCGCAGACAAAATCGGCTTCCACTACCAGTTCGCCGTCTACCGTTGCTTTACCTTTCATGGCGGCTATTCTTCCGCCAAATCTTGTACTTTCAACTTCCATTACCAGCTGGTCGCCCGGAAATACCATACGTCTGAATTTTACATTGTTAATAGACACAAAGAGTACATTTTTTCCCTGAAGCGCCGGATTTCTCAGCATCATTACACCGCCGGTCTGAGCCATGGCTTCCACCTGAAGGACTCCGGGAAATACCGGATTACCGGGAAAATGACCGTTAAAACAATCTTCATTCATGGTAATATTTTTTATTCCCCTTACTTTTTTTCCTTCTTCAATTATCTCCACTCTGTCCACAAGCAAAAACGGGAAACGGTGTGGAAGCAAAGCCATTATACCTTTTATATCCACTATCACTTTATCTGTCATAAATTCCTCCTATTTTTTTGATCATTTTTATATCAATACTATGTCCGCTTTTAAAAGCAATAAACCTTCCTTTTATACTGAAAGGCAATAAAGCTAAAGCTCCTAAAAGATCCAATATTTTGTGCCGCACTATTTCATCTTTATACCTCAAGCCGCCCTTATTTACAACCCCTTTGTCGTTAAACATTAGCGCATTTAACGCACCGGCACCTTTTATCAGTCCGAGCTTTTTCTGTATCTTCACCTGTTCTGTCCAGCCAAAAGTCCGAGCATTTGATATTTCTTTTATAAATTTCCCCGGTTTAAGATTAAACTCCCTGTATTTCGAACCGATTGCCGGATTATCAAAAGAAGCATAATATCTGATCTCCAGCTTTTTTGCTTTTTCGGCTTTCAAAAATCTTCCGGCTTTTATTTCCGCTGTTAAAAGATCTTTTTTAATTATTATTTTTTTCCGGGCTTTTGAAAATATTTTCAATCCGGCTTTTTTAATAGCTTTTGAAAATTCCGAAGCACTACCGTCCATTATGGGAACTTCTTCGGAACCGGTTAATTCACAAATTACATTATCAACTCCCGCTCCGTATAAAGCCGCTAAAAGATGCTCACAGGTGATCACTCTGGCTTTACCGGATACCAGAGTAAGAGCATAAGAGCCCTCCACCGCATTTTTATATAAGCCTTTTACTTCTCCGTTTTTGGTGGAAAATAAAATACCGGTCCCGGCTTCAGCCGGCATTAGCCTTAAAACAGTTTTAACGCCGTTATGAAGTCCGATTCCGGTAAAAATACATTCTTTTTTTATTGTTGTTTGAAAAGACATTACTTCTTTATCTGCCCTTTAAGATATTCTTCTATATCCTTAAACCGCTGTTCCAGGACTTTAAGTCTTGAATTAATTTCTCCTACTTTTTTCGCCTCGACAAGGGTTTTCCAAAACTGTCTGGCTTCTTCAGCAGGAGAACCTACGTACACCTTATTTGCGTCTATACTTTTTGATACTCCGGCCTGTGCGAGAACAAACGCATTTTCTCCTACCTCCACATGATCAGCAACCCCTGCCTGACCGGCAAGTATTACTCCGTTCCCGAGTTTCGCGCTTCCGCCCAGTCCTGCCTGACCGGCAAGAATACAATTTTCTCCTACAACGGCATTATGCCCGACCTGCACAAGATTATCTATCTTGGTCCCTTTTTTTATTCTGGTCTCTGAAAGCATAGCGCGGTCAATACACGCGCAGGCCCCGATTTCCACATAATCTTCTATAACTACAGTCCCAACCTGGGGTATTTTGTAAAAAGTACGGTCCTCTTTTTTTGTATAGCCAAAACCGTCGCTCCCTATAACCGCGCCGGCATGAATTATTACATGATTTCCGATGAGAACTTCTTCCCTTATTGTCACGTTAGCATAAATTACCGTATTGGCCCCTATCCGCACATTTTTTCCTATATAAACAAACGGATATATTATGGAGTTCTCTCCAATATCCGCTCCGTCTTCTATTACGGCAAATGGAAGTATTGCCGCTCCGGTGCCTATTTTTGATTTGGTAGAAACCACCGCCGAGGAATGGATACCTTTTTGCGGTGCTTCTTTGATATAAAGCTTCTCCATTATTTTTGCGACAGCATAATGCGGATTGGGGACGGTAACGGTATTTTTGCCGGGAAGAGAAAGCCCTTCTTTTAGGATCAAAGCCCCTGCTTTTGAAAGCTCAGCATCTTTAATGTTTTTTTCTTCAGCAACAAAAGAAATATCCCCGTCCTTTGCTTCCAAAAGCTCCGCAACACGGTAAATATAAATACCGGATTCTCCGGAAAGTTTTCCGCCTGTCAAACTCGCAATATCCGATAAAGTCAGCATTTTCTCTGTTCTTCTTTACTTCTTTGCATTAATTCTTTTAATCACTTTGTCGGTAATATCTTCCCCGCCGAAAACAAGAGCTTTCTTATCAAACAAAAGATCATATTTCAGCTCTTTCGCAACTGCTTCAGACGCAACGGTGATATCCACAACAAGCACATCTGTCCGGTTTTTTTCTTCTTTTGAAAATTCATTTACTATTTCCTGTGATCTTTTTTGATAAACCGCTGATTTTTCTTCAATCTCTTTCTGCTTTGTTTTTTTGGCTTCATCAGAAAGCAAGGCAGATTGGGCATAGAATTTCTTCATAAGGTCTTCTATTTCAGCTTTCTTTGCCTCAACCTCGCTCTTTTTCTTATTACCCCACTCTTCAAGTTCCTTAGTAAAAGCTTCTGTTTTCTCATAAGCTTTAAACACTTTTGCCATATCAAACACCGCGATCTTCAGCTTTTCTTCCGCTCCTGCAAACCCGCAAAACACAAATGCCGCTACTACTGCCAGAAACACTGTCTTCTTCATATACTCTCCCCGCGCTCTCAAAGCGCATTATTTTACTTTTATCGTGCAACGTGATAACGTGACACGTTCTAACGTAATCTTTTTTAAAATATCTTTTACTTTACAAACCTTATAAACCTTAAGAACCTTACAAACTTGTTTTTAGAATATATTCCCCATATTAAAATGTATCTGCCCGCCTTGAGTTGCCTGAGGGCTAAAACCATACCCGTAGTCAATGCGTATCATAAGCGCCCCGCCAATCATAATCCTGAGACCGAACCCTACGCTGGTCGGAATATTAGCAGTGTCAAATGCAGTCACATGATCCCACGCTTTACCGGCATCAAAAAAAGCAGTGCCAAAAATCGGACCATAAATAGGGAAACGGAGCTCTGCATTCCCCAGCGTCATAAAATTTCCACCGACAGGAGTACCGGTATTATCCAAAGGTGATAATATTCTCTCTCCGTAACCTCTGACTGTATCCGTGCCGCCTACAAAGAATTTTTCATAGAAAGGAACATTGGGGGTGCTGCCAAAACCGGTGGTATAGCCGGTCGAAGCGCGAAGCGCAAGTACTAAGTCCCCCGAAATACTGAAAAATGTCGAGGCATCCACCACATATTTCGTAAAATTAGTTGTACCGAGAATTAAACCGCCGGCGTATTCGATGGAAGCGCTTAATTTATAACCGCTCTTGGTGTTAAAGAAAATGCTGTCTCTCGTATCCTTTACCCATTGAGCAGTAATTGAACTGATGTCGTTGGTGCCGGCAACACTTTGAATCAAACTTGAGGCCGCTACTGCCACATCATAGATATTTACCTGCTCGTATTTATAAGTAAGCCAAAGCCTTGTATTATCGTTGAGTGGAAGCCCAAACCTGATATTGCCGCCTATTCTTTGATCTTTATAGTCCGCATAGTAAGCCTTCAAGACATTATAAAGAGAGGCGCCCGCAGATACAGGGCTTCCCATGAGCCAGGGCTCAAAAAACGAAAGATCATAAGACTGTCGGCTTGATCCGAATTCCCAGCTTACAGAGATCCTCTGGCCGTTTCCTAAAAAGTTATTTTCTGAAACAGAAAGCATTCCCGTAAGACCGTCAAGCGAGGAAAAATTAGCTCCCAGCTGTAATTGCCCCGTCTGTCTTTCTTTTATGGTAAGAACCAATTCACGCCTGTCGGGCTTCCCTGCTACAGGAAGAAGACCCGGGCTAACCTCTTCAAAAAACCCGAGGTTATATATTTTTTCAAGGCTCCGTCTTATCTTCACGCTGTCAAAAGCCTCACCCTCTTTTAATGTCAACTCACGAAGAATTACATTATCTTTTGTTTTATAATTATTTTCTATTCTTATTTTATCAATGAAAAAGACCCCGCTTTCTTTAATTTTAATCATTACGAAAACAGTCTTTTTTCCTTTATCGGGAAAAACATCTCCTGATACCTCTGTTTCTATATAGCCTTTTTCGGAATACATAAACCTTATTTTATCAAGATCCCTCGCATATACTTCATAATTAAAAATGTCGTCCTTTTTTAAATTAAAAGCAGCGGCTAAATCTTTCACCTCATAGATCTTTTCATTTGTAACACTGAATTGTACTTCAGAAAATTTATACTGATCACCTTCGTCCACAGTTATATCAATAAATATTTTTTCTTTAATGTCATCATAGGTAACTTTATGCGAAAAAATATTTGCAAGGTAAAAACCTTCACTTTTATAATAAGCAACTATCTTTTGAAAATCCCGGGACAATGTCTCCTCGCTAAAAGTACCGGCAACAAGAAAAGCGGCTTCGGAAGTTTCCATCTTTCCCTTTAAAACGCTTTCGGTGAAATTCTTAATTCCCAAAAATTTTATTTTTGAGACATACATGTGACGGCCTTCATTAATATTAAAAGTGACCTTTACTTTATTATTTTTTTCATCTTCTTTTATCTCATAAGTTACCGCCGCAAGGTTGTAACCTTTTTCCTGATACTTTGCCAGAAGTTTTTCCACGGCTTTTTTAATTAAGGACAGTTCATATGAATCCCCCTTTACAAAGCCCGCTTCCGTTTCCAAATCCCCTCTTCCCACTTCTTTCACTCCGATAAAACTAATTTCTTCCACCACCGGCTTTTCTTTTACGGTAACTATAATTTCTATGCCTTCAATACCTTCGTCTTTTGCTATTTCCACATCGGAGAAATAGCCCAGATTAAATATTTTTTTAAAATCCAGAAGAGCCTTAGCTTCGGAATACTCTGTTTTAGTTTTCAAAGACATCACCGCAGTTATTAGATCTGTTTTTATATTTTTAACACCGACAAACGTTATCTTGTTTATGCTGTTGTTCGGAGCAGTGACCTCTCCAAAAACACAAGCACCTGTAATAATAATTATCGTCATCACACTCACTAGTTTTCTCATTTTCCCTTCCTTTTTGAAAAAACGATTTCACTGATACAGACAAAGATTACTTGTTCTATTTTAATTTCTCGCCGCACTTAATGCAGAATTTAGTACCTGCTTTGTTTTTAGTTCCACAGTTAAGACACTTTATAGTTTTATTTTGCTCTATGTTGGGTTCATTATCAAATTTCAATACTGCTGTAAGCCCAACTTTAACTTCATTTGGATTTAACGCAAAATTAAATTTTCTATTACCCACGCCGTATTCAAGAAGTATTTCCGGTAAATATGTGGAAGTTGATGTCGGCGCCTTCGGATCAAAATATTTATACGCAATAGTTTTAATTTTTATGTTATCGGCAATCATTTTTGATACACCGAGCTGCAACTCGTCAAGTACATTCGTGTTTAAACCAATAGGAAAATCCTGTGCTCGATATTTTGAATTCTCTCTTCTTGTAATATCTATATCAATAGAATCACCTATCAGCGTCTTCATACTCTCATTAAATACCTGAACCGCAAACATTGCCAGCAGCTTATCTCTGGCATTATCCGCAGTAAGATCCGTAAGCCCGCTAATGATTTTTATTATCTGATCTTGCGTTTCTTCCGGTTGAGACGTTAAAACAGCGTCAAAATTTTCACCGTTTCCCAGCTCAGCATACAGACCTTTTTTACCTTTAATAGAAAGAAATACCTTATGCGTGCTCGTGTTATACTCGCCGGTAGCGCCTATGGCCGGGCTTCTTTTTGTATTTTCCAAAAAGACAAAAGAAGCAGTCTTTATATTAAACTTCACTCCGGCAAAGGTTAAAAACCCTTCATTAATATCAGCTCCACCGCGCATCTGTAAATCACCGCCGGGACCCGAAGAAGTAATAATACTCCCTGATTTCAGCTTTGCCCGGCAATAAGTGTTATAATACCATACACTTTCTTCAATTACTACTTTTAAATTCCAATCCATTTCCTTGAGTATTCTTGGAGCCATATCCCCTTCTTTATTCGAAGGAGGCCAGGTAAAATTCGTATCATACACATGTAGTTCACCATTCATGCTGAAATTATGGGATTTACTGCCCTTTATCGTAAAATATTCATCCCTATCATACCCTTTTACAAACATCGTGCCCTCATTATTCATTATAGAATCTACCTTAAACTTAATACCCTTTCTTTCCGCCGTCTGCCTGTTTCGCACCATTATATTTGTGTTCTCATCCGGATCCGGGTAAAATTTCTTCAAAGTAAGTTTTCCGAAGACTTCTACGGGGCTTTTATCCACTTCAAAACTAAGATTATTTATTGTTACGATATTTTTTTCTATTGTAAATTTCGCCTTAACATTATTTGCCTCTTTAATAAAGCCAACAGGAAAAAGTTTTGAACCTTCTTTAATAATAAGATAGCCTTTTTCTATCTCAGGATAGGAAATTTTTCCTTTTATCTTAAAATCCGCGTCCATTACACCTTCAACTTTATTAAACCAACCGGTTATCATAATCGGCTGCAATCCGGTATTGTTAAGTACAATATGAAGGTCTTGCTCCTCTTCCTGATCAAGAGGAATAGTCCCGTCAACTTTAACCTGATAAAGGACTTTGGATGAATTATCTCTTTGTTCTCCGACTACCTGGGACAAGGTCATTTTATTATCAGAAAAACTCATGTCCCCTGTTAGAGAACTAAATGCCATATTAAAAACATTTACATTGCGCAGCGTACCTCCGATACTTACATTTGGCATACTCGAAGATCCCTTATAAATAACACCGGCATTATTGACGGTACCGGTCATATTAAAATCCAGATCAAAATACTTGAGAATAAATCCCACATTTGTATTATTAATATCTATAACCATATCCGAAACCGGCCCGGAAACCCCGGATATCTTTATAATTCCCGGAGTGTTATCATAAATATTCAGTTGAACATCTTTAAACTCCGTGGAATTTTTATCTTTAAATATTATCTCACCCTTTACCGTAGAGGTGTTACCCTTGTAATCAGAATTGTTTTGCAGCTTGAAACCGGTTTTTGTACTAATCAATCTAAAGGCAAGATTATTCATCTTATAATCATTCATTGTAAAATTTTTAAGAAAAATTTCAGTCTCAACCACCGGTTTTTCGCCAAGCGCGATTCTAAAATTGCCTGTTTCCGCATCTGCCTTCATTCTAAGTCCAAAGAGCTGTTTAAAATCCGCGGCAGCAGAGATTTGAGCTTCAACATAATCTTTTTTGAAAGTAAATACAGCTCTTTTAAATTCAACGTGATTGTCCAGGCGTAAATCATCAAAGTTAAGATTTTTAAAATCTAACACGGAATTTTTATAATCAAACTCTCCCCTAAAATCCCCGAGAAGACCGGTGCCGGAACGAACATTTTTTGCTGAAAATAATCCTGACACTACCGGAGCCGAAATTTTTCCCGTAATTTTTATACCCAGAGAAGACTGCAACTCAGCGCTTATATCAACTTTTGACTTAAGAAGGGGCAGCAGGTTCTTTATATCCACGCCCATAAGAGAAACTGTCAGATCGCAATCAGTTTTTTCCGGAGAAAAATCCTCAGGCGCAAAGAGAGAACCGCTTACATCCAGGCTTCCCGTCTCCTGGCTGACCAGAAGCCGGGACAACCCGATGTCATATCCTTTTTGTGATTTGTTTAAAATAAAATTTGCTGTTATCCGGTTTGCTTTAAAATCACCGTATTTTGGATTTGTTACAGTCAGTATGTTTTCTGCTTTTATATTGCCGTTTTTATCAGTCTTAATATCTACAAATCCGGTAAGTTCTCCGGCTATGAGAGTTTTTTTTAATTCAAGATCCAAAAAGGATATTTTTCTTAAGTCGCTGGCGTCAAATTTAAGTCCTGCCGAGAATCCGCTATTTCTAAAAGTATATTCGGCTTCTCCTTTTATATTTTCCCATTCGAGACCTTTAAATGTCAATCGATTCTCTTTCTTATCATAGGCAATATCCAAAGCTATATTATTTACTTTTTGTTCATTGAAGGAAAGAACATAAGATTTTGTTTTTGCCGAAATAACAGGTTTTTCCGGATCAAAAAGTCCGCTTGCGCTTATATTATATCTGCCTGATATTTTATTTTTATCAAAGGTATTGGACATATTAAAATCAAGACTGGAATAGCCCTTTTTTTTAAGCGAGATTATCCCGCCGGCAGCAAGAATAATGTTATCCATTCCAAAATCAAAACTCTTCACCGTAAAAATTCCGTTTTTTACTTCAAATTTCAGACCAAACAGCTCCACCGTTTTTCCAAAAGCAGAAGCATTTTGAGCGTTTAATTCTCCGTCGCCGTTTAAACTGTCAAAATCTCCGTTTAATCTCAACCCTCCGTTAAGCGTACCTTTTGTCTCTTCTTTATTCTGGGGAATTTTGAATATAGTAAACAGTGTTGACAGCTTGCCATTTTTTACCGTTAAACTGCTGTCCAAATGTGTTTTATTCAAAAAGGTTATCTCGCCGTTAAAAGTATATTCATTATCAATATTTAGTTTATCTATTTTTAAAGTAGAGTTATTATAAAGGAACGAAAGGTCCGCTTTCAGACTCTGATTCCCGTCAAGTATCATATTATCAGAAGTCAGCGTTGCTATAAATTTAGGATAGGTGATGCTCCCGAGTATTTTTCCGGCGAAAGCACCTCTCCCTGACATTTTATAATACGTATTGAATGCCGGTATCTTTGAAAAATCCACCTTTGAAGCACTCACCGTAAGATCAAGAGGCATCTCTCCGGCAAGACCAAGAGTGCCGTCTGCTTTCAGATATCCCGTGTCGTCCTGGTTAAAATAAAGACCTGAACCCGTAAGCGAGCCTTTTTTTATGGTGAGATTACCTTTCGCTGTTTTCGCTTTATAACCTTCAAAATTAAAATTATTTATTGCAATATCTCCGGACAAAGTAATATCATCAAGCGGACCTTTCATAGAAAACACAGCGGTGGATTCTCCGCCAAGGTTGAATTTATTTTCAACGAAGAAACCGTAAGCATTCTTAAAATTCATCCCGGAAAGCTTTATAAAACCGTCTGTGTAAGTTTTATTTTTTTCAAAGGTAAAAACCGTCTGTATTCCTAGCTTTTCGGTAGAAACAGCACTTACTTTGAGTTTATTATTTTTATGAAATAAAAGGTCACCTGTAATATCTCCCAGTGAACCGCTTACATAAGCTGCTTTCTTTACGCTTACTTTTGAAGCTATAGTTATATTATTTAAAAGCCCTTTTGCTTCAATAGAGAACGCGGCTTTTCCTGCCGCTCCGGGAATTCCAACCATATTACAAATCTCTCCGAACTGCATATCAGAAGCAGCTCCGTTTAGAGAGAGATAATTTTTTATCACATCATAATTTCCGGAGAGTCCGGCCATGCCGTCAAATGCATATATCTTAAGGCTTTCAATAACCGCTTTTTTATCTTTGTATCTTAACACCAGCTCATTATTTTCCGTCTTGACACCGGAGATTCTCAAGTCCCTCACATTTGCAAAAACATTTATAGCCGGAGAGGCAAAAACACCTTCAATGGTAATACCTGCATTACAAATTCCTGCAGGATTAAGCCCCTTGAATATTTCTTCTTCATTAAAATCCGCAAGATCCGCTCTATTCAGATATACCGAGACCTTCCCTTCCGGTTTTCCTTCAAAAGCATTTTTAATTTCCCCTCTGGCGGTAATGGATGAATTTTTAAGAACAGAAGCAAAATTTTTAATTTTAATACTTTCTTTGGTGAGAGAAATTTCGCTGACTATTCCGGACAAGACAGCCTTGAAATCCGCAAACCTGGCTTCTCCGTTTTTTATCAAAAACTCCGCACTTACACCGCTGGAAATATCATCAGAGATTTTAACAGTAAGGTCAAACTTTCCGGCTTCTATAAAAAGTTTTCCGGTTTTATCCGCGGGAAGGTATGTCAAGGCATAACCTGCATAGTGAGAAAGTTCCAGATCTTTTCCGGTAACTATAAGCGCACTGATCTTATTTTTTAAATCAACAAGACCGTCCACATAAAGATTTGTTTTTTTACTGGAAAAGCTTTTAGATCCGGCTTTTACGGAGAGTTTTCCCTGTCCGACAAATTCTAAATTTCCATAGATATCGCGAAAATAGGAATTAAATTTTTTTTTACTGTCCTTTATTCCTATCAAGCCTTTTGAAACGGTAATGGGAAGTTTTTCAGGAAACACTGAATTTTCGGCAACCGGCAGAGAGTTGATGAAATCAATAATGTTCCAGCTTCCTTGTTCATCTTTTTCTATTAAAACCGCAGGGCGGATAATTTCTATGCCTTTCAAACTTTCAATTACCTGTTTTTTATTAAAAACAATATCAGTAAAACTATATTTCACGGAAACCTTATCTATAACAATAAGAATACCGTCTTTAATCTCTTTTTTTGAAGCAATTCTAACATTAACTAAATCTATTGAATCAAAGATCCCTCCTTCTATCTTTTCTATGGTTACTTCACGGTTTAGTGCTTTGGTAAGCTCTAATTCAATTATATTTTTAAATTGTTTTACAAAAACACCTGTTTTAGCAAGTATAAATGCAGTAATACCCAGCAATAGAATAATGCCGAGTGATATGAAAAGTATCTTTCTTTTGGTACCCTTTTTCATCTTTTCCTTGAAAAATCGGATCTTTCTAATATTTTACAGGCATTTTAAAGCATTGTCAACCTGCGAATACATATAATATTGTATACTGCTAATATTTAGACAGGATAAAGATGGTAATAGTTCCTGTTTTTTTGATTTTCCGGGATTTTTCCATAAAAAAAGGGGGCGCATAACGGCACCCCCTTTTTCATTTTTAAACTGAGAGTTATTTGATCTTTACTTCTCTTTTTTCCTGAGATGACAGGTAAATAGCATCTATGATCTTCTGTATAACAAGCCCGTGTTCGGCAGGCGCAACAGGTTTTGCTTTTCCCGTACAGACTTCCATGAAATTTCTCTCCTGATTTACCCACGCATCTTCCTTGACATATTTCGGATTAATATCCGCGATCTTTCCAAAATGCTCGGTGAATATCTTTAAAGGAGCTCCCATTTCCAGCGTTGCCCCGCCTTTATCCCCCATAAAATACGAGTAAAACCCTTCCCGTTCAATATTTGCAGCCCAGCTTACTTCCAGGTTAAGAGTTGAACCGTTTTTAAATCTGACCAGAGCAGTAACAAAATCATCTACGTCAAATTGTCCCAGTTTTACAAGACCTCCCCACATGGAAACATAATTATAATCTTTTTTATGACCGAATTTCATGTACGCCGCTCCGGAGACAGAAACCGGTTCCGGAAAACCCATCTGATACATTGTAAGGTCCAATACGTGAACACCGTTATCTATTAGTCCGCCGCCGCCGGACATATTTTTTGTTGTGAACCAGCCGCCAAGCCCGGGAATACCGCGGCGCCTCATGCAATAAGCATCAGCATGATATATTTCCCCGAGTCCGCCCTCGTCAACAATACTTTTTAAAGTTTTGGAATCATCTCTCTGCCTGTTAACAAACCCAATAATGAGATGTTTTTTATTTTTTTTTGCGGCAACGATCATTTCTTCGCATTCCCCCGCGTTCATCGCCATAGGTTTTTCGCAAAGTACATTTATCCCGGCATTTAAAGCATCTATCGCAACCGTCTTATGCAGAAAATTTGGCACTCCGATTACCACCCCGTCAAGCCGCTCGGTTTTAAACATCTCCTTGTAATCAGTGTAAGTATTTTTTACACCAAGTTCATCAACCAGCCGTTTAGCCCTTGCCGGATTTAAATCTGCAACTGCCGCAACTTCTATTCCCGCCACCTGCTTTGCCGCTTTTGCATGCGCAAAACCTATCCCCGCACCAATTATCCCCAATTTAAAACTTTCCGACATGTTTATTACCTCCATTCCCAAACGGGAAAATTTAATAATATCTGAAAACATTATATGACTATCTCGGGTGAGTATTCAAGAAGAAAACGACTACTTCTTTGCCACAATTAAAAAATCGAGACCGAACGAATAAAGGCCGGGAATGTTCTTTGAATTGTTCATAAAATACCTGTAAGAGTAATAACTGTTGGAATGCTTTTTTACTTCAGCAGGGGCAAATTCTTTCTTTTCCATTTTGCTTTCTTCTGTAAATCTGTAGGCCTCTTTCCAGCTTTTCTTCAGAGGGAGTAAACCGGAAACTCTCAAACCGCGGGAAATACTGCAGGTTTTTGTCTTTGTTATTTTAAAACCTGTTTTTTCAACCATATTTACAAGCGTTTTTTTGGGGAAGAAAAACAAATGACCGTCTTTGCTCTTTGCCGGAGTTTTTTCTTCCTTATAAAATCTTTGAAGAAGCTCAACGTCAACTTTGCCGTTGGGAATCAATAATTGAAAGGTTCCTCCGGATTTTAAAACCCTGAATATTTCCTTTAAAAAACCAATGGGGTCGGTAACATGCTCTAAAACATTATTCATATGAATATAATCAAAATAATTTCCGGCAAACCCCGATTTTTTAAGATCCCCCTGTCTTACGTCAAGACCAAGCTTTTCTTTTGCATAAGCTACTGCGCTGGCGGAGAATTCTGTTCCAAAAACTTCCCAACCGCATTTATCCTTAATGCCTTTTATAAAATGACCGGCAGAACATCCGATATCAAGAAATCTTCCCGTATGGGCAATTTTTTTTAATTTTACGGCAAAAATACCGCCACTATGTTCATCTTTGTATTGGTCAAAAGCATAGTAGGAATTATTATAAAATTTATCCAGTTCTGATGCTGACGGCAGGGGATCAAAATAAGAAACACCGCAGTTTTGGCAACTGAGAATATTGTAAATTGTCCCAACCGTAAGACAACTCTTACAAATAAATTTTTTTTCTTTATCATTTTTACAAACAATGCATTCCATAATTATATTTTAAAGCAAAAAAGGGCGTTTTACAACGCCCTTTTTTGAAATACGGGCTCGATGGTCAAGCAACTACAATCTTACACTAAACCCTGATCTATCATGGAATCGGCTACTTTTCTGAAGCCTGCAATATTGGCTCCGTTTACATAATTCCCGGGAGTACCAAATTCTTCCGCAGCCTCTTTTGCTGCTTTATGAATGTTAATCATAATATTATGAAGTTTATTGTCAACCTCTTCTCTTGACCAGGCAAGTCTCATGCTGTTTTGTGACATTTCCAGTCCGGAGGTGGCAACACCGCCCGCATTTGCAGCTTTTCCCGGACCATAAAGTAATTTCTTCTTTACGAATATCTCTATAGCTTCCGGAGTTGAAGGCATATTTGCTCCTTCTGCAACACAGATACAACCGTTGTCAATCAAAGCTTTTGCGTCTTTCCCGTTAACTTCATTTTGAGTCGCGCATGGCAAAGCAATTTCTGCTTTCGCAGCACCCCACGGCTTCTTACCTTCAAAGTATTTTGAGCCTTTAAACTTTGCAGTGTATTCTTTAATTCTGCATCTCTTGCAATTTTTTAAATCCATTACGAACTGAAGTTTTTCTGCGTTTATACCGTCTTCATCAAGAATAGTTCCATTGGAATCAGAAAGCGTCAAAACTTTTGCTCCATATTCATTACATTTTTCAACAGCATACTGAGCCACATTACCGGAACCGCTGATCAATACTTTTTTATTCTTAAAAACTTCGCCCTTTGTCTTCATCATTTCTTCTGCAAAATATACTGTTCCATAACCTGTAGCTTCCGGTCTGATCAAACTCCCACCCCAGCTAAGGCTCTTTCCGGTAAGTACTCCTTCATAGACATTCTTTAATTTTTTATACTGCCCGAATAAAAAGCCTATTTCCCTGCCGCCTACTCCGATATCTCCTGCCGGAACATCGGTATCAGCTCCGATATGTCTAAAAAGCTCACTCATGAAGCTTTGACAAAAGCGCATTACTTCATTATCAGATTTCCCCTTGGGATCAAAATCACTCCCGCCCTTACCGCCGCCCATAGGAAGACCTGTCAGACTATTTTTAAACACCTGTTCAAAACCAAGGAATTTTAAAACACCGAGGGTAACAGTAGGATGAAGCCGCAATCCTCCTTTGTAAGGACCTATGGCGCTGTTAAACTCTACTCTGTAACCGGTATTAACATGGAACTCGCCTTTATCGTCCATCCAGGGCACTCTAAATATTATAGTTCGTTCAGGCTCCACAACTCTTTCAAGGATACTTTGAGCTTTATACTTAGGATCAGATTCTACCAATACTTTTATTGAGGTAAGAACCTCAGAAGCTGCTTGAAGAAATTCTTTTTCCCAATAGTATTTATTGTTTAAATTATCCAGTACACCCTTCACATATCCTTTCATCTCTTGTCTTCCTCCTTTTTTCAAAAAAAACGTCTAAACCGATAAAAATTGTAGCTTTACGGTTAGACGTCTTCGTCCAAGCACAACTTCGTACTTTTCTTTATTACAGCTTTTCTGTTATATACACCCTTGATACAAGGAAAATATGACACTATTTACAGTAAAAATGCTCTTTCACAATACGCCTTTGTATTGCGTGACAATCCTATCATATAGTCGGCCCAGTGTCAACCTGTATATATGCTATATTTAGCATATTATAGGCTATAAACACCGCCTATTTACGCTATATTAACATATTTAGAAGGCAGAATATCCTATTTTTACGGTATATACGGTAAATCATACAGTCGCGCATTTTCCCTGCCCCTGTAAGCAGTTATACATATTGCAGTAAATGAAGAAAGACGACGCAATCATACCTCACTTCCAGTGTGAATGAATTTCAGTAAAAACCTTGTAATGTTTACCGTAAAAATTGGCGGTCAGCAGAATCCCAAGTTTTTCAGAAAGTTTGACCCTTAAATCTTATATTTTAAATATCTAATTTTTGTCCCTACCCGCCCTTAGGATTGTAGGGGCATTAAAACTAGATAACCAAATTTTCTATAAAATATCAGTTTCACTCATAATAATGGGTGTTTTGTCTACTTCAAATGTTGAGCATGCTTTTGCAATTGACTATGCCGCTTTCATATTATAAACTAATGCTGATTCAAAAGAGCTTAAAGTGTTAAAGGAGAAACTTATGCTTGATCCCAAAATATTTATGAATGACGAAGGTATAGACCGGGATAAATATATAACCGGACTTTATCTGCTTCAGTGCGAAACAACGGATATTTTAAAAAAAGTTGAAGCTATCGCGCTCGAACAATCCACCGGTACATGGGTTCAGCTCCCGGAAGAAACCGACGAAATACGCAACCGCTGTGTCGCGAAAGTTCTCGGAGTTTATGAGGTCCCTCAATATGAAGATGCGCTTCCTGTCGGGACCAAGGAAAGAACTTTCATATTTAAGATCGCGTTTCCCGCGGATAATATTAACGGCCAGATTCCGCAGGTATTAACCGCCTTGTACGGGAATATCTCCATGTCCGGGAAATTAAAGCTTCTCGATATCACGCTCCCTCACTCTTTTGTAAAAAATTTTAAAGGCCCTAAGTTCGGCATAGAAGGAATGCGAAAACTTATAAATGTATACGACAGGCCATTGATGGTTGCCATGTTCAAACCCTGTATCGGCATGGATCCAAAATCTGTTGGCAAAATGCTTTTCAATCTCGGTATGGGCGGCGTGGATGTTATAAAAGATGACGAGCTTCTGGCAGACCCGACTTTCTGTACGGTGGAAGACCGGCTGGAAGAATGCTTAAAAGCCTGCGATAAAGTCTATAAAGAAACAGGAAGAAAAGTTCTGTACGCCTTAAATATCACGGACAACTTTGATGTAATGTTCAAAAAAGCCAAAGATGCGGTAAAAGCCGGAGCAAACTGCATTATGGTAAATGTTTTCACCGTCTCTTATTCCGGAATGTCAGTTCTCGCGGAGGATCCGGCAATTAATGTACCCATACTTTCACATCCGGACTTTGCAGGTGCTCTCTTTGGCTCGCCTCACTACGGACTTGGTTCAAACCTGGTACTTGGAAAGTTAAACAGGCTTGCGGGCGGGGATATGGTAATATATCCTTCCCATCTCGGAAAAGTACCGATGGTAAAAGAAAGAGTTATCCGTATCGGCCAGGAACTTACTTCCCCGTTCTACCATATAAAGAGAGCCTGGCCCGGGCCTTCCGCCGGAATGTATCCCGGAATTGTCCCGCAATTAATTGAGGATTTCGGCAATGATGTAATAGTCGGCGCAGGCGGAGGTATTCACGCTCATCCCATGGGTCTTATTGCCGGAGCCAAAGCTTTCCATCAGGCAATAGAAGCAACTAACAAAAAGATCCCTTTACGTAAAGCCGCAGAAAAGCACAAAGAACTAAAAATAGCGCTGGATAAATGGGGAACCCCGGAGACAGCAAGTAATTATTCGCTCACGAAATAAAACTTAAAGCAAGCACTAAGAATTAAGCACTAAATTCTAAACAATGACTAAGGTAAAAGCACTAAGCACTAAAAAAGAAGATATTTAATATAATTACAAAGATTTTGTTTAGTTATTAAGCTTTAGTGATTCAGACTGTGTCGCAATTATTTCTAGAAACACCGTTCTTTGACAACTGGAACCAAGAAGCGGTTTTTTAACCGAACTTAAACATTTTTCCCGGA
>MFGV01000032.1 GCA_001778375.1 Candidatus Firestonebacteria bacterium RIFOXYD2_FULL_39_29 | reverse complement strand
AGTGCGAATTTGCTTAAACAGGTAATAATCGTTTTTCTCAGGGTATATACAGGTTTTTATAGGGCTATTTATTATAGTTGCGGAATCGCTGTCGTGTACACCGAGTGTACACTTGAAAAGCAGGGGGGGTTCTTTCTGGTTAGGCTGACCAATTAAGAATAGCATGGATTTAATTTTTGGATTCAGATCTATTCTTTACGCACAATTTTAAAAGGTTTCATTTCGATTTAGTCTTTCTTTTACTTTCCTTAACACATCAGCTTCATTTATATCACCTAATTTCATAATTGAAGCTTATCAGCCGACTATAAATCTTTCCGATATAGTTTTCAGACTACTGTTATTGCGATTTTAAATTTCTGGCTTTTTACTTTCAATCTGATCTTGATATCTCTTTTCTAAACCAGGAACAATTACAAACAATATAATAAAAAAGAATAACGGGAAATACAAACCTATTTGAATATACCACTGCGGCAATCTGTGAATAATAAAAGTTGGAACTGAAAGCATTAGACAGAGCAATCCAAAAACAAAGAATATTTTGCCTCCAACTTTATTTGTTTTTTTAATAACTTCTTCGGTGTACTTAACCTTATTAACTCCAAAAAGCCGCAATTCGTTCTTTATTTTTGGTAAATAATTCCCAAAAACTAAACAATACATACCACCGATTAGACCGCCATAATTACGAAAGTAGCTCGGATTATTTAAATAGGCATCATTTAACATTAAATAATCAGCAATTAAACAGATCACAAAAAATATATTATCCCTCACTTTCATGATCTTCTTCTCTTTATCATCCATCTTAGCTGAAGGCAACCTTCGCTGAATAATAGAAGAAATGATAATTAGAAAAAAAAGGATTGTGCTATTAATTATTTCTCCATTTTTTCCTGTACGCCAATGAGCTACCCCATCATTTACGGGAAGATTCCAATAATACAAGCTCATAATAATAACAATTAGAATCACAATCACAGCAAACCAATCTATCTTAAGAAAACTTTTTATTGTTTCCTTACTAAACACAGGAAACACAACTTTGACTAATTTCCTGGAAATGTAAAAGAAAAATATAAGCACGGCCACAATAAACGCAATCGGTATAACATAGCTACTCAAAATAAACAAAATATTTAATTTCATTTACTACCTCCTCTTTTCTTAAATAACTCAAAAAATGCCGCCGCTACCTCTTCCATTACAGAAAGATTAAGCGAGTATATTATATGCTGTCCATCCCTTTTTTCCGATACAAGATTGGCGTTCTTAAGGGATGAAAGATGATGAGAAATTGATGGTTTAGAAATATCAAATTTAGCAGCTATTTCTCCGGCCGACATATTTTTTTTCTTTAAAAGCGCCAGAATGTCACGCCTTGTCTCATCAGATAAAGCAACAAAAACATTATTCGAATTCATTATCACCCTTCCTGCCGTTTAGATATTTAGACAACCGTGTAAATATTAACAGGTTTTTAATCAGATGTCAATAGGCAAATAGCACTTGTCTGGAATTATAATTAATCCAAAGTTGCATTATTTTTCTATAATTAAAAGCAGGCATGAACTCAGGTAAAACAAGCTTCAACATCAAAAGGAGCGATATTAAGTTTTTGAGGAGGTTTCCGGTTGGACCAGCTAATTAAGTATGGCGGGGATTTTAATTTTGGCTTCAGGTCTATTTTTTACGCCCATTTTTGGAAAGATTACACGTAAAACATTTTTCACATAGGTCTCATTTTTATTGAGCACACAGGCGATTTCTTTGTTTGACTTATCTTTAAGTAAAAGCTTCATAACCTTACGTTCTTCATCTGTATATACAGCTGCGGCATTCGATTTAGTGATGGAGGATTCTTTGCCGGCTTTCTTTCTACTTATAAGATTTTTTATTAAATTCAATATTACATCTTTATCAAAAGGTTTATGAACCTCTGCGGACTTACGTCCGGAGTTTCGGCGAATGGAATTCAATTTATTATTCATGCCGCATTCATCCACAGAGTTACCTCCGTGGTTTTCTGCGGCATACTCGCCATAAAGATAATCGAATGCACCGTATTTTCCGGCATCGAATATATACTCTTTGGTCTTATAAGCAGACATAATAATAACATCCGTATCACTATGTACTTCTTTTACTCTCTTCAAGACATCGGTTCCGCTTATATCTCCTAATTTCATATCGGTAAGCACTATATCAAAATTTGTCTTATTTATATTTTCTAAGGCTTTACAACCGGAATCACATAAAGTCAGGTCATATTTATTACCTAACAGTATTTTAAGTGATTCGAGTATATTCTTTTCATCATCAACTATTAATATGCTGGCCATAATGAATTACACTCCAATAGATTTTTGAAAAGCGATTTTACTTCCGCCAGTAATATTAGGCGGATCTTTCGACGAGATTACAAAACTATCTGATTCTCCGCCCTTAGCGAGCTCTCACCACAGGTGGACACTGATACAAGATATGGTTCCAAAATAATGAGCTCCACGACTCAACAAAGCTATGAAAGCGTCTGAACATTTTGCAGATATAAAAACATGCAGTAGTTGCTCGTTTTCCACCTGAGGCTGCCTGCCCGCCAATAATTAAGGCGGGGATCATGCGCAAGGCATGATATTGAGCCTGATTAATCAGGCAACTACCTTCTTCGATTATCGTCTTTTTTCTTGCCGTTTAGGCGCATGGCTACGAGTTCTTTGTCGTATTCGACTCTAACCACGGAGAGGGATTCGTCTTTTCCTTCTTTTTCCTGTTTTACCCAGACGCCCTGGCTTTCTTTTTTGGTAATGGCTTTCTTTAAATAATAAGCCACTTCGTTTGGATCAACTTTCTTGTTGTCCTGCATCCGTTTGAGTAGTTCGTGAACTTCTTGAATGTTTTTAGGCTCGCCCATATATATTCCTTTCGTCGAAAAAGATTCCACCGATTACAGTGCTACAGGATTCCACTGATACAAACAAGATAGCATGTCCATAAAAGTCTATAACGTCTATAAGGTCCATAACGTTCTACATTAATGTGGTATTAATTTATTAAAACTCCCTAACATAAAACTTCGTACTTTGTACTTCATAGATTGTACTTTATTTTGCTACTGTACAATTTACTATATTTCCTGCGGTTTCGTCTACCTTTATTTTCCAATCTTTTAAGTTTTCCAACTTGGCGGCTATTAACTGGGCGTTGCCGTATTTTAAGGTCAACTCAATCTGTGCGGTGCCTTCGACAAAATCTCTGGTTCTGGCATCAGCAACCCCGTCGAGATATCTGACGGCTTTTCTGAAATCTTCAAGTTTATTTAAATTGCTTATTCCTTTAACGGTTATCAATGCGGAAGCACTTTCATAAAGTTTCGCAGCTATACTTCCGGAAAGATCCGTTGAGGCCTCGCCCGCGGTCTTAGCAGCCATTTTTGCCACTGCGGCATCAGCCGTATAATCCCATACTTTTCCGCTTTTCGAAACAGCAAAAAGAGCTTCACCTGTAGTAGTTTTCACCACTTTCAGGTTAAGTGTGGTATTCGCAAGCATTGTATCTTTCAAGTATTCACTTGGATTCGGTTTAACTACAGACTCAACCTTTCCAATTACAGCTATTTCAGCATCAAATTTTTTAGCTATCTGCGCCGCAGCTTTTTCGTCGCCCCGCAAGGCTGCCAGCATCTGATCGTCTTTTTTGTTCTTATCCAGCTGTTCCTGATCTACTACCTTATAGTCCTTGCTTAAAAGTTCTGCCATAATCACGGTCGCTGCTGTTTGAGTGCTTACCAGTGCGCCGTTTACATATTCATCTATCAAAACAACCACTCTGGGATTATTTACGGTTTTAGTCTGCAAAAGAAGCCCCAGGTCATTTATCTGTTTTCTTATATCCGCCTGTTTTACGCTTGCCCAGATTTTTGTTTTATAAAACTCGCCGTCAGATCCCTGGGAGAGAACCTTGTAATCTTTTATATAGCCGCCTACTTTGGAAAATATTTTTTCTTCTATCAATGCAGCCTGCGAAACGATCTGCTGGCCTGTAATCCAAACCCCGATCGCTTTTTCTATGGCGTTTCTTTTTGCGGCTTCTAAACCCTGCTCTTTTGTAGCAAGAATATTCCCTGCCACCGGGGCTATAAGACTTTCGGCTTCTACTTCAACCAGAACTTCTTTTTCCTCCGGAGATTCCGCAACTTCGGATTTAACAACTTTTCTTGAAGCCCCGCAGCCGGCAAGAATTAAACAGAGCCCAAGGATAACTATTTTTTTAAACATAATGACTCCATATTACAGAAATTTTTGAAAAAGCGATTTCACTTCCGCCAGTTATATAGGGCGGATCTTTCGATGAGACCACAATACTGTCGGATTCTCCGCCTTTGGCGAGATCTCACCACAGGTGGACACTGATACAAGATATAGTTCCAATTTTCTATACTTTAAAAAACAGGCCGCCGGTGTTATCAAGCACCGGCAGACCTGAAAGGTATGAGACCGTCCCCCTTTTTCAGGGGGAAATTAATTATTCTATTTTCGTATTGAGCTGTTGTGCGAGTTTCTGTTTATCCAACCTCATAGTGATGATACAGCCGTCATCGGCAGTCCATTCCGTCTTTGACACTTCCGCGCCCATTACACTGTCATTTACTATAGCACTGATCTTTGAGTCGGTTTCCATTGCCTTCTGAATGGTGACACCGCCCTCGATCTTAACGCCTTTTACTCTGCCTACCAGATCATACTGGGCCGCAACTATTGCAGCATTTCTGGAAGTCGCCTTCCTCTGCGTGGAATCCGTAGCATCTTTTGACGGCGCGCCTAAACCGACAGCGATAAGATATTTATCCGTCTCGTTTGTCTGGTCTATGCTCTGCTTTATCTTTCCATCCTGAAGATACTGACTTCCCCCGCCGCAACCCGCTATAGTCAGGGTTAGAGCAACAACAAAACCTATTGCAACAAGCTTTTTCATATTCGTTCCTCCTTGAGATTATCTTATATCTAAATTATAATACATTTTTTTAACACTTTATTATGTAAATTAACTTACAATGTCATTTAAATTTTAGCATAAGAAAGCAGAGTTATTCAATGTTAAATTGCATCTGACTCAAAAAGTATTCAGATGCAGGGCCACACTGAACCATTCGAATACCTCAGGTACAGGGCTACGGGGCGCGATTTCAATTTGACTTTTCGTGTATTTTCCTTTATAATTACAGCATGAATGAAATGGTCGCTGTCATAGTACAGGGAGTTGTCGTAGACCCGGTTACAAGGGGTTTTGCTGTTATTCTAAGAGATGATGTTAACAGCAAATGGCTTCCTATTTATGTGGGTCCGTTTGAAGCTCAGTCAATCGCTCTGGAGATGGAAAATACAAAGCTTCCAAGACCGGGGACTCATGACTTGATCAAGATAATATTAGATAACTTAAACGCAAATGTTATTAAAGTCAATATCAATGATCTTAAGGATAATACCTTTCTTGCCTCTATCACGGTTGAAGTTAACGGAGAACAGAAAGAAATAGACAGCCGCCCTTCGGATGCCATAGCTGTAGCTCTCAGATCAAAAGCGCCCATTCTGGTCTCTGAAAATGTGATTAATCAGGCAGGTATGGATGCCCACCCTCATCATAACATGGATGAGAAAACAAAAAAGCTCAAGGACCTTCAGGTAAAACTAAATGAAGCCATAGAGAAGGAAAATTACGAAGAAGCCGCAAAGCTCAGAGATGAGATATCTAAGATAAACCCTGACTCGGGACGAAAGCCAAAAACGATAGAATAACAAAATAACAATCACTAAGATCTAAGCACTAAATTCTAAACAATAACTAAATCTTAAATCCTAATCACCAAATAAAAACCCAATAATAAAATGCTTTTTTATTTAAGATTTAATTATTAAGTTAGTAATTGTTTAGTGCTTATAATTTAGTAATTCAGACTGTGTCGCAATTATTTCTAGAAACACCGTTCTTTGACAACTGGAACCAAGAAGCGGTTTTTTAACCG
>MFGV01000031.1 GCA_001778375.1 Candidatus Firestonebacteria bacterium RIFOXYD2_FULL_39_29 | reverse complement strand
CGAATTTGCTTAAACAGGTAATAATCGTTTTTCTCAGGGTATATACAGGTTTTTATAGGGCTATTTATTATAGTTGCGGAATCGCTGTATGTCATAGTGGAAATGCATAAGCTTAGATGTTTAGATGGTTGGATGCTTGGCAAACAAGGAAATAAGTAATATTCTTGCGAAATACAGTATATTACCTGTTGCCATAAATTATTTTTCCGTGCTTCCGTTCCTCTGTACTTCTGTACGTCAGTCTTTTTCCTGTTTTCCGGGTGCTTTTTTTACTTCAGGGGTTATAACGGTTTTCTCTGCTTTTAACCGTTCTATAAGCTTCAAATATAACTCTGCACTTTTTCGTATTCCGGTGTCAGGATCCGATCTGGAGATACCTTCAAGGAGCTTATCCCTTCCGGCAAAAGGGAGATTCAGCATTGAATAGATGGCATTTTCTCTCTTATCCTTATTATCAGACTTTAAATCCTTCATTACGTCTTCCTTTTTTTCTTTTTTATCTTTATCTTTAAGAAGATCCGGGTCCTCTACCGGCTGAGTAAAGTCATAAATTCCCGGTTTTATCCAGATAAACATATCCACACCAATGTCTTTCCTGAATTTTAATTCATCCACATAGAGTAAAAGATTCTTTATTTCATCTTTTTCAAGCCGGAGAAACTCAGAAGTATATACTACCTGTTTGGCAATTTTCCATTTATTTTTCGCATAAGCCTCATTTTTTACATAAGTAGCCAGAATGGCGGCGGAAAGCCCCCGCATCTTTATGCTCTTAGTTTTGTTTTCTATTATTATTTTTAACAGCTCCACAACTCGGCGGTCTTTAGAATAGAGCAGGGGCAGGGCAAGACCGGCGAACTTTTCTTCATTTTCAGTAACGGCAAGAAGTTTCACGATCTCCGGCACAGACTCTTCTCTTTTTTGAATTATTTGTTTGGAACAGTAAAATAGTTTGAGCGGATCCGTATTATCTTTCCCGATTATATATTCCAGGAGCAGCTCTTCTCTTGTTTTGACCGAACTCCAGGTCACCTCTTTCATTATCTCTTTTGAAGCCACTTCCGCTTTTTCAGAATAGACATCCAAAGAAAAACCCTGAGACGCACAAAACACCGGAAGAACAAGTAAAGTGAGTAGAGAAAGTATTGCTTTTAGCATTTTTAGTTCTCCTCCCAAAAATAAATTACGAATTACAAATGACAAGTGACAATATAAGGAAGTCTATATAATCTTCATAATATTGCAATTTGTACTTTATCATTTGTATTTATTCCTTGCTGCATATCTGTCATATAATATTTTACACTGCCTTGACATTTAGGTGCAGCACTCTTTTAGTTGTCGGTTTAACCTTGAAACGTTCATCCGTGCGATAACCGGCTACCCATAAAATATTACCTTTTCGGTCGGTCACAAGCGGTATAGTTTCTCTTTTGTATTTTGGTATTTTTTCATTCACCATGTAGTCCTGGAGCTTTTTAAAACTCCTCATCCCAAAAGGGACAAATCTGTCTCCGGCTTGCCTCTCTCTTAAGCTTAAAGGAAAATTCAGTTTAGCAGTATCAAAATACGCATCCTTCCTGCTTCCAAAGCATTTTACCATACCTTTTACTTCTGCCGCTACTCTAAAATTTCCAAAATATGAAAAACCCGGTATTTTCAGCCTGACAACTTTCTGTTTTTCGCCGTTCTTTTTATTAACCGCAACAAGTTTTCCGCCGGTATTTAAAAGCAGGAGCCCTCCGGGGAAAGCGACACTCTTTTTACCTGCTATTACATCCGATAAGTGTTTGTTTTCCACTCCCTTTAAATTACCTCTGGCAGAACGGATAAGCTCGCGTAAAATCCTGTAACGAAGCGCCAGAGGCGCTTTTTCAAAAGTTAAAGACTGAACAAAGTATTCGTTGTTTTTTTCTTTAATATATTTTTTTGCCTTGCCGAAAATATAAGCTTCATCCAGAGAAGACATCGCCGCTAAACGCAATAAATTCTCTTCGATTTTTGGGTTATACTCTTTTTTTAAAAGCGGTAAAAGTTTCAGTCTTATTTTATTTCTTAAATAATCCGTCTTTAAATTGCTTTTATCCGTCCGCGCTTTTATATTTTTCTTTTTAAGATAATCTTCAATATCATTTCTTTCAAGGTCGAACAAGGGACGGACAAGCTCAGTATTTTCCGATAATTTCCTTTTTATGGGCATACCTGAAAGTCCGGCAGTGTGACTGCCTCGCAGCAATCGCATAAGGATAGTCTCTACTCTGTCATTTTTATTGTGAGCCACAGCAATTTTACCGGCACCGACTTTTTTTGCTTCCTCAATAAAGGCCTGATAGCGCAACTCTCTTGCAAAATCCTGCAAGGACCTCTTTTTGATTATTTTTCTTGTCTCAAAAGAATAGACGGCAAAGGGTATTTTTAATTTTAAACAAAGTTCCCCGGCAAAATTCTCATCTTTTATTGATTCTGATCCACGAAGGTGATAATTTATATGCACCGCAAAGATCTTCAGGTCATACCTTGATTTGATTTCGTGTAAAACAAGAAGCAAAGCAGTAGAATCAGGCCCGCCGGAAAGAGCGGCCAGAACAGTATCCCCCTTTCGAAGCAGGTTGTTTTTTTCTATTGCAGCTATTACTCTTTCATGCATTATTTACTAAATCCTCTATCCGACTTAGGCGGATCTCCGGCCATATATTCACTTATTAAACCGGTCAGAATATTTTTGCCGTTTAAAACCTGCTCTTTTGTATTGGAGGAATGAACCTCAAACACTTTCAGAATATTTTTATCTGCAAAGTAAGGTAAAAACTCTTTATAATCCATATCCCCGAGACCCGGGGCTTTATGATCTTCCATAATTTTTATATCATGAATATGAAGGCCGATAAGTCTTGAGGAAAAAAGAGAAAGATATTCTTTTGGATCAATAAAGCCAAGCCGTCCCTGAATTTCAGCATGTCCCAGGTCATGCCAGTAATAAAGAGCCCCGCCGTTAAATTCTTTGAAAATATGTGCAAACTCTTCCTGATTCGGATGCTCCTCGTAATGCAGTCTTGTTTCCAAACCTATTTTAATACCGGCCTTTTTGGCGTAGGCATTTATTTCGCTTAAACTTTTTAAGCCCTTTTCAAAGGTTTTTCCTTTTTTAAGATCTCGTTCAAAAAGAAGCTTATCTTTTGCTTTAATGAATTCTTCGCTGTTTTTTTTTCCTGCACTATAAAGATCCTTAAGATAATAAGATCTGTTCTCCATTCCTTCCGGATTGCCCAGATGAACAACAACAGCAGCGGCGGAAATATCAACCGCTGTATCTATAGTCCGCTTCGTCCATTTAATTGCGTCAAGACGTTCATCTTCGTCAAGCGCTGTCAGATTAAACACACTGTTTCTCCATCTCCCCTCCTTAAGTTTCATAGGTTCGGGAAGATAACTGTGGACGCTTCCGGCTTTAAAATTTGTCTTTTTTACCAGTTCATATTTTTCTTCATTAATCCAGGAAAGCTCCAGCGCGTCAAAGCCGAGGGAATTAATTTCTTCCATAGCTTCAACCACGGACTTCCCCGCTTCTATGTTCCAGACGGTTGATATATTAAACAATGCCCGACTTCCTCCGTTAAAACGTTCCACGTTATCACGCTGCTCATGTAAAAACTTGTCCATAAAAGTCTGTAAAAGTCCATAACGGTCTATAAATGTCTTTTTTTAAATGTGGTATTGATTTAATAAAAACTCCTTAGCGTAAACCTAGCCCCCGGGACCCAAAACCTAGAACCTATCTGCTTAATCTCATTCGTCAATTGTAAATAGTTTTTTCCTGCCTTTTGAACCGTGTAATATGGAGATGTATGATTTGGGCACGTCAAAATATTTTGAGAGCTGCTTGATAACCGCAAGGTTGGCTTTATTTTCTATCGGAGGTTCGTGCACCCAGACAGTGTACCGGTTATCCCCCGTTTTTTCTAATTTTTCTTTACTGCTTCCGGGTTTTACCAATACCTCTATCTTCATCTATTTTTCTTTTTGCCTTGTTGCTGCTGTTTTACCGGTATTTCCACCACCGGTTCAATCTCTACCGGCTTGAATCTTTCCAAAAAGATAGAGATGAGAACGGAAACAATCACTCCGGGAATTATCACCCAAATAGAATATTTATGCGCTACCGGCGGAAGAAATTTATAAAATGCGTAAGGAGAAATAATAAAACTTGAAAGCAAGAATCCGCAAACCGCTGATAAAATATATGCTCCTTCGGATTTCAGCATATTCGTTATTAAACCTATTAAAGCTCCGAGTATCAACCCAAATACCGCTCCGCCTATTACGGTGTTTTGCCTTTCATAAAGAGGAATATTGGGATTTTCTTCCAGCATCTTGTTTATTCTGCTGTCATCAGCTCCCGGAAAGTTATATGTCGCGCCATAATCCAAGGCCCCCGCACCCGCTAAATTTGCTACAACTCCAAGAACAAGACCAATTATCGCCCCGACAACTATCATCTTAATAAGGTTGTTTTTCATATTCATATCTCCTGAATATCATTAATTTTAATCTATTGTATACAATAAGTTGGTGATTTTCAATAGGAAAAGCCAAAGGAAAGGTTCTGGGTGATGGGTTCTAGGGGCTGGGTTTACATATTGGGGATATTATTAAAAACAATACTACATTATTGTGGTAGTATTTAAATTAATACCACCTTGAAATTAACCTAACCCCCAGCACCTAGAACCTAGTACCTGATTTAATCATATAGCAAAAGCCAGGCCCTGCATCTCTCCTTTTTTGGGAATGGTATATAGCGCCGTTTTACTATCATGCTTTGCTATTTTGTAATTAAAACAGGCTCTACTGTTTTTTTAAAAAATATCTTTTTTGTCGTCACGCCGCTATTTTCAGCGATTTTAACTTCGGCTTCCTCAGAAAGAGCTACAACATCATGCCAGACCCCTTCATTTAATACAACAGGTTTGTCTAAAACAAAAGTTTCAATTTTATCAGGGGTTTTAACCGGCGCAACAATTAAAAGGCAGACACCTTTTACCGGTTCAAAAGACTCCTTGGAGGCAGGATGCTGCTCAATGCATTTTGACACCCTGTTTCTTACGACCAGATAAGCCAGCAACCAGCCCTCGGATTTTGACCCGGTTATTACCTCATACTGTGTTTTTTTAGAACTGTGAGTTTTTTTCGATCCTTCCAGTATTTTACCGAATTTTTTAAAATTCTCTTTGGCAGGAAATTGAATTTTACTGAATATCTTCATTTGTTTCTCCTCTTTAAAAAGGGCCGCCCTCTTTTAATAAGGCAGCCCTTAAACTATCCTTTTAACTGTTCGTTGCTTTTACTTTATCTCGCTTTGTCAAAAGATGTTGACATCTGCATTTCATTTCTCTCGAGAAAAGCCTTGCTTAAACTTTATGAACCTTATAAACTTACCTTTAACACGACTTCCAGCCTTTAAGAGGGATAAAATCTCCGGAGATCTCTCCGTTATCCTTTTCTATGGACCCCGGTTTAAGTTGTTTGACTATAAAGTCGTGGCACTTATGAGCGGCTTCTTCGGAACCACAGGTAAGGATATCAAGCATGGCAAAGCCGTATTCCGGATAGGTATAAATGGCTATGTGACTCTCTTCAATAATAAAAACAGCGGAGATTCCCTGGTGCTTTCCATTCGGCAAACGGTGATGGTAAGCCGCCGAATTAACAAGATTAAACCTCGCCACCCTTACCGATTCCAGGCAAACACCCTGAATAAAACAAAAATCATTTAGTTTGTTCGGATCGCATTTGTGAAGCTTTGAAGATATATGCCAAGCTATTGTTTTCATAAATATTCTCCTTCTTCCCTGTTTTGCAATAACCATGTACCATTTCACTATACTCAAGTATATGGCCTATGGCATTATAACATTTATTTTAATTAAGGTCTATCTTGTTCGCTTTACTTCAGCGATTCCGCAACAAGCAAATTAAGCCATAACTTTTGCACTGAAAAATCAAGGATTTTATTCTTTTGTGACCCGTGTTAATAATTATACGGGTT
>MFGV01000030.1 GCA_001778375.1 Candidatus Firestonebacteria bacterium RIFOXYD2_FULL_39_29 | reverse complement strand
AATGTCGTCTTTCCATGATCAACATGTCCGATTGTTCCTACGTTTACATGCGGCTTTGTTCTTTCAAATTTTGCCTTACCCATCTTCCATTCCTCCCTTAAATATTTTTCTTTTTTTTCTGATAATTTTCAAAGCCCACGATCGGGATTGAACCGATGACCTCATCCTTACCAAGGATGTGCTCTAGCCAACTGAGCTACATGGGCAAAATAATAAAAAATAAAACGCCCAAATAAATAAAAAACAAAATAAAAAATAGCCGTAACTGTAATTACGGAAGTAAGATTTTATCATAACAGGTATTGTACTGTCAACAGTTTTAGACGTTTTTCTTGGATATTTCAGATATTAATTATTGATGTTTTAAAACAATCAAAAGGGTTAAAACCTTCGTTCTAATATGCAAATAAGAGCAATAAATGCCCACAGTTAAAACACATTGATACATATACGCTTTTTATGGATCAACATTGTCGGTTATTTCTTTTCTTTCCCTGAAAGCAGTACTGAAGCGAGTATAGTTTTAACAGGCACCTTAAGCCTATAGGAAAGTTTTTTACAATCATCATACTCCGGAGAGACGCTCATTATTTTGCCGTTAAGCCGGCCGGTCTTCACTCTTATTTCCCCGTACGGAGTGGCGATGGTACTTATTTCTTTTTCAAGTTTTATCCTGGAAACCGGATACATTCTCACACCGAAAGTGGAGGTTTCTTCAAAAACTATTTTTGCCAGCTTGTCAGCGAACTTTTTTTCACAGATAATCTCAAGCTTCACCGCAGGCCGTTTCTTTTTCATCTGAACAGGAACAAGCGCGACATCAAAAGCGCCTGCTTTAAAAAGTTTTTCCATTAGAGTGTCGTAAACAAGCGGAGATGAATCATCAATATTGGATTCCATAACGACAACTTCTTCTTTGTCGGCAAACGCCGCTACTTCTCCGAGAAGAACACGGAGCACATTCGGCCTGTCAGAAAGTTCTCTATCCCCCGCTCCATAACCTATCTTTTCGATATTTATGGTGCCCGGAATAAGCTCTTTAGTTTTTTCCCGCATAACCTTAAGTATTGCCGCACCCGTAGGCGTTACCGTCTCAAAAGGTATCTCGGAAATGTACACCGGCATCCCCCTCAGCAATTCCACAGTAGCCGGAGCAGGGTTCAAAAGCAGTCCGTGAGCGGTTTTAATAAGCACCGGTCCGCCGACATTCAAAGGCGAAGAAAATATCTTTTCTATTTTCAGCTCTTCAAAGCAAACAAGAGCTCCGACTACGTCAACTATTGTATCCGGGCTGCCCAATTCATGAAAATGTATTGTTTTGATACTTTCACCGTGAACTTTGGATTCTGCTTTTGCGATCGCCAGGAATATCTCTCTTGTTTTGTCTTTTAAGGAAAGCTTAAGAGGGGAATTTTTAATGAATTTATCTATCTCTGTATATTTTGCATGAGAATGTGAATGCCCGCAGCGTTCGTGATGATGGTGCTCGTGGATATGTACATCAACTTTTGAAGCGGTAATTCCTTTTTTTACAACACGGCGGACCGAAAGAGAACAATCGTGAAGCTTAAGACGTTTTATCTCTGACTTAACAGCCCCGAAAGGTGCACCTGCATCAACACAAGCGCCAAGTATCATATCGCCGGATATACCTGATGAACAGTCAAAATAGGCGGAATAAGTCATAGTTTAAATATCTTAACAGCAAGCCCTGACATCAGTATTGCCCCACCCGCCAGAGCGTGATTAAATCTGAATAATTTATTGGAGAGGGTTTTTTTGACCCCGACATAAAGCAGAAGAACAGTAACCATCATTGTAAGTATCGTTGCAAGGCCGAATAAAACAGTTATCAAAATTGTTCCCGCAACACTGTTTTTCATTGCCGGAATAATCAACAGAGGTATTAACGGTTCACAAGGGCCAAATACCAGAAGAGTAAACAAAACCCAGGCGGAAATATCCTTTTTGCCGCCGGCATGAAGATGCAAATGTTCATCGTTGTGAGAATGGACATGCGAGTGCGTGGAAATATTCAAGTGACAATGTTTATGTTCATGGCTTTCTTTTCTCACAGCTTTTTTAATCCCGTAGATCAAATATACAAGACCAAAAGCAATAAACAACCACGACGCAATTTCACCTCTGACATTCTCAAATATTTTAAATTTTTCCAGAGAGCTTCCGATACTTATACCGACAAGGCCGATAACCACAGAGCTTAAGATATGTCCAATCCCTGAGAAAAAAGTAATAGACATGGTCTTAAAAAGATTCCATTTTCTGGCTTCCGCCATAGCGATAAAAGGAATATAATGATCAGGCCCCGTGAGGGTATGTACCACACCAAGGGAAACAGCTGTAATTGCAAGCACTCCGAGACCGTCAATCATTTTTAGCCCTTTATTAAATCTTTTAAAGTAGCCGCCAGCTTGGAAATGGAGACCCTGGTATTAAAGCAAGGGCCTTCCGGCCTTTCGTTAATAAAACCGATCACCTCGCAGCTAGGGACATCAAACATCCCGCTTATTAACTCCCTTTCACAGGCCACGGCAATTATTATTTTAGGATTGTTTTTTTTCACAAGTGCCCTTGCCTGGGTCCCGCCCGTTACCACAACGGCTTTAACCCCGGTTTCCTTTATTATTTCTCTGATGGTTTTTACATCGCATTTACCGCAGGAGGTACAATTTTCCATATTGTTCACAACATTGTATTTGCACTCAGAATTTTGCATACAGCGGGGAAGAAGAATCAGTATTTCTCCTGCTGCATATTTCAATTTGTTTGCCCCGGTAAGCTCTGCATTAAACTCAACAAAATCATGTTCAAGTCTCTCTTTTGAAGTCCGGAGAAAAAAAACAAAAAAATATGAAGCATTTAGAACAATATTATTCAACATGCGGTTAATCTTAACAGGAAAAATGAACCGCACATAACCGGCAATTTTCAACATGTTTAAAATATGATTAGCAAAAAGAAGCAGTATTATTAATTGAAAAAAGAAACTGGTAAAAATAAAACCGGGAGAAGACTGCAGTCCGAGAAAAATAAGATAATTGCAGCCCGCAAGAAAAAAAGAGACCAACACACCTGCAAGCGCATAGAGATTAGTTTTCTTTCTTTGTTCTGGAATCAGATCTGCCACTAAGTTTCTCCTAGTATTTAATATGAGAACTTATATTATACCCTTTAAGCTTATTCCGGCCATTTAAAAATGTAAGTTCCATCAAAAATGCCACCGATTTAATATTGCCGCCAAGCTTTTCAACGAGTTTGGTCACCGCTTCGGCAGTCCCTCCCGTCGCAAGCACATCATCGACAATGAGTACTCTATCGCCTTTTTTTATGGCATCTTGATGAATCTCCAGTTTATCCTTCCCGTATTCAAGAGCAAAAGACTGGCTTATGGTCTTTCTCGGCAGTTTTCCCGGTTTTCTTACAGGTACAAAACCGGCTTTAAGCCTTAAAGCAATAGGAACGCCGAACAAAAAGCCCCTGGATTCCATAGCCACGACCTTATTTATTTTAAACTTTTTAAGCTGACCCACCCATTTGTCTATTACCTTTTGCAGGGCTTTTGGGTTCATCAATAAAGGAGTAATGTCTTTAAACACTATTCCTTTTTTAGGAAAATCGGGTACATCCTTTATATGTTTTTTTATATGATCCATAAAACCCCCCTTTAGAAAAATAACTAATGACTAAATTCTAAGCACTAAACTAAATCGTTGTAATTATATTAATATACTTCCTTACGTTTAGTGCTTAGTGCTTTGATCTTAGTCATTTACTTTTAATTCATTTTTACGACAATACTTGAAATTACATTTGCCACCTGATCTACTCTGTCGCCGGCGTTGCTCAAATGTCTGTAAATCTCCCGGGTTTTTAGCATATAGATCACATCAGTACCTTTAAATAATTCCTTTAAGGCATCCCTGTAAACCAGTTCTATTTCGTTTTCAAGTTTTTTAGCACGGAGAGCATGTTCGGTTGCGATATTAGGATTTTCTTTGAGACGTCCGACGGCATCTTTGATCTCCAGCGTCGCTTTTACAAGTAAACCAACCATCTTTACAAGATGTTCGCTGGTCTTAATCTCCAAAAGCTGCATCTCATCCACGGTACTTTTAGCGTAATCAATAATATCATCAATTTCTCTCGAAAGTTCGAAGAGATCTTCCCTGTCAATAGGAGTCGCGAATGTTTTATTGAGATTATCTATCAAGGTCCGCCTTATACTATCAGCGTCCCTCTCCAGATCAAATACTTTTTTTACGCGTTCTTCCGTCGGATTTTTCATATATTCTTCAAGCGCCTGCATACCTTCCAGGGTCTTGGCGGTCTGCTCTCCAAGTATGCTGAAGAAATCTATTTTTTTTCTGAAAAACACCATAATTCATCGCTCCTTTTACTTTTGCACTTAAGGATTAATATACATTATACCATAATAAAAGACAATAGCAATTAGAGCGGAAAAAGGGACTGTCAACACCCAGGAAAGAATGATATCTGTTACTGTTCCCCACCTGACTTTATTTAGTCCGACACTGCTGCCGGCGCCGATCACGGAAGAAGATACAACATGCGTCGTTGAAACCGGGCTTCCTATTAAAGCGGCAGAACAGATAACCAACGCAGAAGAAAATTGAATACCAAAACCGTGAATAGGTTTGACTTTAAAAACCTTAGAACCAAGGGTTTTCATTATCCTCATCCCTCCCGTAAGTATACCGGAGGCAAGGGCTAAAGAACAAAGTATCATAACCCAAAAGGGTATTAAAAAAGCACTCTGTATTCCGCATGTAATAAGTCCTATTACAATAATACCCATGGATTTCTGCGCATCGTTACCGCCGTGGCTTATGGCAAGAAATATAGAAGAAGGCACCTGCAAGTATTTGAAAATTCTATTTATTTTTGGCGTGGCACTACTGCTTAGATAAAAAAGCAGTTTCATAACAATAAAAGTAATCAGAAAACCGAGAAGGGGAGAAACTAAAAGTACAATAAGAATTTTCAGAACTCCCATATATTTTATTGCATTAACTCCTGCCGAGACTGCAACGGCTCCGATTATTCCACCAAGAAGCGCATGGGAAGAACTTGAAGGATAACCCAGCACTTGAGTAATAATATTCCAGGTAATAGCGCCGAGTACTGCGGCATAAAGTATTTTTAGATTAATGACAGAAGGATCAACAAGACCGCTGCCTATTGTTTTCGCCACAGCTGTACCTACAACAAAAGGACCAATAAATTCAAAGATGGCAGCAAGTAAAAGAGCGGAACTTAAAGACATTGATCTGGAAGAGACCATCGAAGCGACAATATTTCCGGAATCGTTCATCCCGTTAAGATAATCATAGGCAATCACAATTATTATAAGAATTATTAGAGCTAAACTCATAAGGTCAGTCCGGGATCGGCATTAAGATTATAATTTGAATATTCTTTTTTTATGAATTTAAAATAACCTGCTGCAGCTATCATAGCGCCATTATCCGTGCAAAGTGAAATTGAAGGGAAAAATATCTCAAGATCCTCTTTTTTACCTTTTTTTATGAATTCCTCGCGGATTGTCTTATTAGCTACAACTCCCCCGCCAAGAACAACTCTTTTGATCTTACATCTGGCAGCAACCGCCATTGTCTTATTGAGAAGCGCCGCAATGACCGCATCTTGAAACCCGGCGCAGAGCGCATTTGAGTCAATATTTTTATCTTGATTCTTATAAGTTAAAACAGCGGTTTTAAGACCGGAAAAAGAAAAATCAAAACTCCCGTCTTTCATTATAGCCTCGGGAAATTTCACCCTCTTTCCGGAACCTTTTGCAAGCTTTTCAACTTTCGGCCCTCCCGGATAGCCAAGATCCAAGAGTTTTGCCACTTTATCAAAAGCTTCTCCGACAGCATCGTCTCTCGTTTTTCCAATTATTGAATATTTGCCAAATTCTTTCACCAATACAAGCTCGGTATGTCCACCTGAAACTATAAGAGCTAAGAAAGGGAATTCCGGTTTTTTTCCTTCAAGAAGAGTTGAGAATATATGACCTTCAAGGTGGTTAACTCCAATCAAGGGCTTATTATATACGTATGCTATTGCCTTTGCCGCTTCTATACCTACCAAAATAGAACCTACAAGTCCCGGCCCATAGGTTACAGCAACTCCGTCTATATCTTCAAGTCCAAGTTCAGCTTGTTTTAACGCCTCATCAATTACTATATATATGTTCTCAAGATGACTTCTGGAGGCAAGTTCAGGGACGACCCCGCCAAATTCACTGTGTATTTTTATCTGAGAGGAGACAACGCTTGCAAGTGTTTTTTCGCCGTTTTTTACAAGAGCAACGCCGGTGTCATCACAAGATGTTTCTATTCCAAGTATAATAACTTCACGGTTTGCCAACGGAAATTTTCTCCATGCCGCCCATAAAAGACCTTAAGGCTTCCGGAATCACAATATCCCCGTTTTCCTGCTGGTAATTCTCAATTAGAGCAGCCATTGTCCTCCCTACTGCAAGACCGGAGCCGTTTAATGTATGGACAAATTCGGATTTACCGGTTGCTTTTCTCTTAAATTTTATATTGGCTCTTCTGGCCTGAAAATCCGTGCAATTACTGCAAGAGGATATCTCTTTGTACATATTTAATCCCGGCATCCACACCTCTATATCGTAAGTCTTTGCAGACGCAAAACCCATATCTCCTGTACAAAGATGAATAACTCTATAAGGAAGTTTCAATATCTTAAGAATTTCTTCGGCCTGAAGAAGCATACTTTCAAGTTCAACAAAAGAACTTTCGGGATTTGTGAACTTGAAAAGCTCAACCTTGTCAAACTGATGAACACGAATCAACCCTTTCAAATCTTTACCGTAGGAGCCCGCTTCACGCCTAAAACAAGCAGAATAGGAGACATATTTAAAAGGGAGTTCTTCTTCTTTTACAACTTCATCTCTATGCATATTGGTTAACGGTACTTCCGCAGTGGGAATAAGATAAAGATCGTCTTCTGCGCATTTATAAAGTTCATCAGCAAATTTCGGTAATTGCCCGCTCGACTGCATGGACTTTCCATTAACCAGGTAAGGAGGGTAAATCTCCGTAAATCCTGCAGACACATGGGTATCAAGCATAAAATTAATAAGCGCTCGTTCGAGTTTTGCCCCGGCTTTCTTAAGAATTACAAACCTGGACTCGGCAATCTTAACGGCCTTTTCAAACGTCATTATATCCATATGCTCTCCGAGCTCCCAGTGGGGTTTTGGGTTAAAAGTGTACTTCGGAATGTCACCGACTGTTCTGACGACCGGATTGGCCTTTTCATCCGTACCTACAGGAACACTTTTATCCGGGATATTGGGAAGTACAAGCAGCGTTTCGCTTAGCTTTGCATCTATTTCGGCAAGTCTTGTATCAAGCTCGGCTATAGTAACATTCAATTTGCCTACTTCCGCCATCTGAAGAGCTGCGTCTTTTTTTTCGCGCTTAAGCTTTCCTATTTCTTCCGATTGTTTATTCTTGGCAGATTTGAGACCTTCAACTTCCTGAATAATTTTCCGGCGGGCTTCATCAATGGAAATAATCTCTGAGATATCAACTTTAGAATTCCTGTTTTTCAGGGCTGTTTCTACGAGTTCTTTATTTTCTCTTATAATTTTTAAATCAAGCATAATTGATCAAGGTTCTATCCCTGACTGCCTTTAGATCTTTTTTCAGGTATTTCTAATATTTTCCCTTTTGAACTGCTCATCATCTCGCAATGCCCTTCAAAAATACCGCCTTCGGCAATAACCACTGCAGGAGATTTAATATCACCCATAACCTGACCGCCGTCAATAACTTCAACCTTCTCTTCAGCAAAAATATTCCCTATTATTTTTCCGCCGAGTATTACGATCTTAGCTTTAATATCTCCCTTGATATTACCGTCTTTTCCGACAACAACATCTCCATCTCCGTGAATGTCACCCTCAACACGTCCATCAACGCGGATAGTCGCCTTTGTAATAATATCCCCCTTTATTTCGGCTTCAGCACCTATCAAACTGTCTACTTTTCCATATTTATCTTCTTTCATCCCGAACATAGAAGGCTCCTTTGAAAGTACGAAGTAAACAAATATTCATCTCTTGAGAATAGACAATAGAGCAATAGGCCGCAATCGTTCGATATTCTTTATCTATTTTCAATTTTCTATTGTTCGATTGCTCTATAAAATTTTGCTAAGCAAAATTTTATGGGCCCTGTAGGGTTCGAACCTACGACCAACGGATTATGAGTCCGACGCTCTAACCAGCTGAGCTAAGGGCCCGAACATTAATAACTTACAGCTAATTGCTGATAACTAATAAGCATTTACCAGAATGGAATTATAACAAAATATGATGTTAAAAACAAGGAGATTTGTTTAATTGATTTGTTAAGCTTGTATTATTTTTTCAAGGTTAAAGATTCCACAACATATAAATTACCAAGTGAATCTGCGGATCTATTTTTTTATTGAAACACCCAGATTCTGCGCGTAATAGCTGAACAATATTGCTCTAGCGTTTTTTGGTCTTGAACCTTGAAAAGTAAGCATCTCCAGCCACATTTCATTATCAAGCTCTTTTAATTTTTCTTTTTTTGGAATATCACTGATTTTTATTATGCTGCCTATTACTCTGGCCCTGTACGCACCGCTGACTTCTTTATTAAACTTCTTTTCCAGCATCGCATAATCCTTCGGAGATTTCGCTTTTAATTCCAAGCGATCCAGCTCCGGATGTACAGGTAATCCTATTTTCATACTGCAGCCTATTTTGTATTTGCCGTCGGTAATATAGAACTCATTATGAATATCGCTCACTGTTACCGGAAAATCTTCTTTGTATACATAGGTACCTTCTATTTCTATAGTTTTTCCGGTAAATTTATCAGGATTTTCTGATACTTCGCTTATTGAGGTCTTTTCTATTAGATTAGGACTAATATTAACCGCTGTTTTCTTTCTAAACCAGGAGAAAATATCATACTTAGGGTTAAAACCCGTTATTTCGCTTGCAGCGATCATTTTGTAATAATATTTTCCAAGCCGCGAGACGCAGGCAGTTACAATTACGAAATAATCTTTTGACTTAAGTCCGCTAACCAGAACTTTATTGGTATCGGTTAAGGAAAACACCGCTCTGTCATTCAACATCTGAAGCATCTTAGCAGACCCTGCCTCATCGCTGTTAAAATTGCTCATTTTTAAAATATTTACGGCATAGGAAGGAACATCACCTGTATCGAAAACTCTTACAAAATAATGGGAGGCATCTTTAACATTTTCCCATTTTATCACCGCCTCTCCCGTATTATTCGTTTCATATATTTTTAGATTCATTAGCGGCAATTGCTGCGAATATAGAACTGACGAAACCATAAGCATCGCAAGTACAGATATTACTTTCCTCATAATTTTCCTCCGATTTTTGATTACTGATTATACACTTTTTTTTACTTTTATTTCAACACACATTTCATTACCTCATGGTTTAAATATTCAATAAAAAAACACTTAAATACTAAAGTCTAATGTGATAGAATACTTACATGTTCAACCTCAAGAATATAAAAGTTCAAATATTCTTTATTTCATGTATTGCAATTGTTTTTCTCTTCTGCAAACTTTGGGAAGGAGGACTCGCAAGCTATGACGACTCTTTCTACGCCGCACAAGCCAGAGGAATGGTGGAAGCTAATGATTATCTCACACCTCACTACGGCGGAGAGGCAATTCATCATAATGATCCGTTCTGTCTCTGGTCAATGGCCATTGCTTTCAAGATATTCGGTTTTTCCGAATACACCGCAAGATTCTACTCGGCATTCTTTGGTTTTCTTACTATTTTACTTGTTTTTTTCCTAGGCAGGGCTATTTATAATAATTGGACAGGCTTCTTTGCTTCACTTATATTAATGACAACTCTGATATGGATGAAATTTGCCCGCCACGCTATGTTCGATATCACACTTTCTTTCTGGGTCACGCTGACTATATTTTTATTCATCCTCTCAAGAAAAACAAAGAACAAAGACCATGCTAATTTCTATCTTGTTCTTACCGGTATTGCCACAGGAATGGCAATTCTCACAAAAAGCATACTGGGTTCTTTCGCTATGATAAGCATATTTTTATTTCTTCTATTCTCCAGGGATTTAAAGACTCTTTTCAATCCCTTTTACCTATTATCAATATTACTTGCCTTAGCTGTACCGGCTGCCTGGATAATCCCCAACTACGCAAAATACGGCAAAGAATTTATTGACATTCATTACGGATGGATAATATTCCAAAGGGGGTTTGTTCACTACAGAGACAAACAGGATTTCTGGTCGTACCTTACTTATGTTAAAAACATATGGATCCTCTACTGGCCCTGGGTTCCATTTGCTTTTTTTGGTTTGATAATGGCAGTTATAAACTTCTTCAGAAAAAAAGATACCTTTGGAATGCTTTTGGTCCTTTGGATATTTGCCACTATAGGAATAATGAGTGTAGGGAATGAAAGAGAGTTCAGATATATTCTGCCTGTATTTATCCCTTTTGCAATTCTTACTTCCTCAGTTTTAAACAATTATATTATTAAAACAGAGAAAATAAAAACTATCTCTGCTAAATACTCGCTCATTGTACTCGGTATTGCGGCATTATTGATAGTAGCGACCCCTCTTCATCTCAACTGGGGCAGAGATGAAGATATTAAGGAGATTTCACCAATGCTGGAGCGACATATACCAAAAGGGACAACTTTACTTCGCTATAAGACAGAAGACTACTTCACACTCCAACAACCTTTCATGGCCTATACTTTTCTTAAAATAGAAAAAAAAGATATTACAACACAATTTGATATTGAAAAAATACTTTCATCAGACGAACATGTTTTCGTCATAACTTATATAGAAAGCTACAAGACCCTCTCCAAAAAATACCCGATCATCGCCATGTCAAATCAAATGGTCGTCTTTACCAACAAATACGATGAGACTAAACTATACCCTCGCACTATCTTCGAAGGCCCCTACAAAGAAAATAAAAGATAAATTAGGGACAGCGACCAATTAAACTTAAATTGGTCGCTGTCCCTAATTTGGTACTTGGCCTTCCAACTGGATTTGGCTTAAGTGGTCTTCCGAGAACTTTTTCTAATTCTTTCAGAGAGCTTTCTTCCATAAAAGGAAAACCTTTTATCGTGTTCTTTCGTATTGCAGTCAAGCTGGTATGATCCTCAGAATCACTCAAAGCTTTTTTCCAATTGGATTTTGGAATATTAACAACCGAAAACATATCGTAAAGCTTAAGTATCCCCGACCGGCCAGTACAATGTTCATTTGCACTTGACCACATCCATTGTTCGGAATTGGATACCAAACCTGATCTAACCGGATTTCTCTCTACATACCGACAAGCAAAGGGCAAATGAAACCCATCCAGGATACAAGAATAAAATCTGCCTTGCCAAAGATGCCCTTTTTGTTTATTCTTAGCATTAAAATATTGTGAATATCTAAAATGTGTACAATTAAAAGTTCTGGCTAAAGAATTTTCTTCCCCGGGTATCGCTATAAAGTGAACATGATTACTCATAAGACAATAGCAAATTATTTTGGTACGGTATTCTTCACAATACTGATCTAGAAGATACAGATATGTCCGTCTATCTTTATCTTCAACAAATACATTCTGTTTAAAATTGCCTCTTTGCGTGACATGATGAGGCATCCCTACTCTAACTATTCTTGCAACTCTTGGCATATTTTATAATCCTTTGATTTAATTGGTCGCTGTCCCTAATTTATCTTCCGACTATTGAAGGGGTGACGAAAATTACCAGTTCTGATTCTTGTTTTTGGGTTTCTTGGGATTTAAATAAACCACCAAGAATAGGCAAGTCGCTTAATATCGGGACGCCGGTTTCGCGCTTTATGTCTTCTGTTTGAAGTAAGCCGCCGATAACGATGGTTCCTCCTTTCTTTACGTATATAGAAGTATCTGCCCAGCGGGTTTTCATGGCAGGAACCACTGAACCGTTGTAGCTTACTCCGGCTGAGGAGTCCAAATTGCTTACTTCTACTCTGATAAGGCAGTTAATATTATCAAGTGCATCCGCTGTCGGATCAATATCTAATTTTACACCATAGGTCTTCCAGTCAATGCTTGAATTTGGGCTGTTTTGAGTGCCGGATTGAATAAGTATGGGAAGTTCTCCGCCAGCAAGAAATTTTGCTTTTGAACCGGAGATCGTCAATAGTCTTGGTTTTGCCAATATTTTCGCATAACCATTTTTAACAAGCAGGTCAAGTTTCATCTGCACTTTTTGCAGCCGCTCAAAATCAGAGACCTGAAACAACGGAGGAAGAGTTTTTTCTGCGGCACTTAAAGCCCCCAAGGCTTCTTCCCAGTTAATCCCGAATTTATTATTACTGTCTTTTCTTATTTCCATTACCTGCGCATTTACTTCAATCATCGTTTTTTCTATATTAGAAGCAAGTACAATAACCTGACTCGCTGATTGATTACCGTCTTTATCCCATATTATAAGTGAAGTTGTGCCGCTGGACTTCCCTATTAAAAGCAGTTCTTTTTCAGATACGGATTTTACATCCGCTATAATTGGATTGCCCACTGCTATCTTTTTTGGCGCATCCACAGCTAATATCTTCGATTCCCCGATAGTTATCTGAATCTTTTCTTCCGCAAATAATGCCGCTGCCAGGAATAAAGCTAAAATTATATTTTTCATACTTGCCTACCTTTTTAAAGGCACTTTTTCGCCTTCAGTGCCCCGGATTATTTCAAGGAACGGAACTTCAGGTGCCGGTTTTACCGCCTCACGCTGTTGATTCCGAAGAACATTTCCAAAACTTGTAGTGCGCAGAGAGGCCATCTTATCATCTCCGGGATTACGAAGAGAAAGTTTTAATTTCCCTTTGTTTTCCGAAAAAGTTACTATCTCCGCATCAGAAGGTTCGACCGCTAAAACCACAGTACTACCGGAAGAAACCCTGGAAGGAAACCCCTTTTCTTCTATCTTCTTTACACAAGTAAAACTTTCATTCACCGCAATAACCCTGACACTCTGGATTAAAGTGGCGGTATAAGAAGCCTTCCCTGTTTCTTCAAAAGCACCAAGGACATCAACAACATCTCCCGGTTTTAAAAACTCCCCCACAGCAGAATCCGCGTCCAAATTTATTGCAACAGCTCTGTATCCGATAGGAACAATTGAAGAAAGGTTTTCTGCTATTATGGTTATTTTGTTTGCCAGAATTTGTTCACCTACGGAAATATTAGCCACCGCAATTGTCCCTGCCGCCTGTTCGACCTTTCGAATGGCCCCCGGCTGAATGTACATCTCCGGTACTTCTTCAATATTGAGATGCTTCGCTGTTATTGCCGCACCCGCAGGAATATATTTTGCCGCAACGATAACCTTGTTTGGCGCCCCTTTCGCTGTAAGTTCCTTTTCTTTGCTGTAGAAATAAGCAAAGATTATCAGTGCCCCAATAGCAGAAAGCGCTAATGCAAATATCAGATTCTTATTTCTCATAAAGCCCCCTTGAGCTAAGATTTAAATATTGTAGCAATTAAAAGGGAGAAAAGGCAAGGGAAATTTAGATATCTGTCCGTAAAGGTCTTTAAAAGTCTATAAAGTCCATAACGTAAAAGCTCGAAGAATTATATTCTAAAAGAAATTAGCTCTCTTAAAAAACAGCCGGATAGACTTACTCAAGACCACAGTATTATTTCTTTACAAATTTTAACGCTGCGGAGTTCATGCAATAGCGTTTTCCGGTGGGTTTGGGGCCGTCGTCGAAAACGTGGCCGAGGTGGGCGCCGCATCTGGCGCAGACAACTTCATCTCTTATCATACTCATACTTACATCCCTTACGATCTTTACATTTAATTCGGAGACAGGCTGAAAAAAGCTTGGCCAACCGGTTCCCGAATCAAATTTCGTATCCGAAACAAACAGATCCGTACCGCAGACTATACATTTATAAATTCCTTTTTCATGATTATTATTATACTTTCCTGTAAATGGAGCTTCGGTACCTTTATCTTTAACGATATAGCATACATCCGAAGGCAGTTCTTTAAGTTCTTCTTTTGTAAGAACTATTTTATCAAGGGATTCAATTTTTCCCGTTTCATAATTAAATATATCTACTTTCCCTGCCGGTTCTTTTTGCATAACTCCCCCTTCTTTTTTACACCCAAAAGAAAGTATCAAAGCAAATATCAGAAATATGATAGTTCTATTCATATTTTATTGTACGTTTATTCTGAGGATATTACCATGATCATAATCAGAAAAGAAGAAAACCAAGAGCACTCAGACACTGGATCCCCGATAAAAGCACTCGAGGATGACAATAAAAAAGGGCAGATTTCTCCGCCCTTTCAATGCTTTTACTTTTATAGACTGTTATAGACTTTACGGACATTATGGACTATCTTTATTGCTGTTCCAGAAAGCCCTTCAGGAACTTCGCTCTTACCGGATGCCGCAGTTTGCGGAGCGCTTTTGCTTCAATTTGACGGACTCTTTCTCTGGTAATATTAAAGATGTTACCGACTTCTTCAAGAGTGTACGGATAAGGTTTATTAATTCCGAAGCGTAAACGGATAACTTCCGCCTCTCTGCTTTTTAGAGTAATGAGAACCTTTTCCAGTTGTTCCTGCAAGATCATATGGGCTGCCGCAACAGCAGGGGAAACAACTTCCTTATCTTCAATAATATCACCTAAATGCCCGTCTTTATCTTCACCTATCGGCGTCTCAAGCGATATCGGTTCCTGCGCTATTTTATATACTTCTCTGATTTTTTCAACAGGAAGCCCCATTTTCTTCGCGACTTCTTCAGGAAGAGGATCACGACCCAGATGTTGAACCAGTTCTCTATAATTTTTTATAAGTTTATTAAGGGTTTCTATCATATGAACCGGTACCCTGATAGTGCGCCCCTGATCGGCAATGGCTCTCGTAATTGCCTGTCTTATCCACCAGGTGGCATAGGTAGAGAACTTATACCCGCGTTTATATTCAAATTTATCAACAGCACGCATCAGCCCTATATTTCCTTCCTGAATAAGGTCAAGGAAATGCAAACCCCTGTTGGTATATTTTTTTGCTATGGAAACCACCAGCCTCAGATTGGCTTTCACAAGTTTCATTTTGGCATTATAAGCCCTGGTTTCATTTTCCGCTATAAGCCGGGTATCTGCTTTTATCTTTGAAGAAGTACTTCCCGCATTATCCGCGATCTGTCTTGTGTTTTTTTCATTTATTGTTATTTTTTTATACAACTCACATAATTCCGAAACAGAGTATTTACAGCGAATTTTAAGTTTTTTAGAATTAAATACCTTTCTGAGTTCTTCCTTGGTGAGTCCTGTTTCTTTTAATATTTTATCGGTTTCCCGCTCAAAAGAATGAATTTGATCCGTCATGGTTTTTACCATGCTTATCATATTCTTTTTTTCTTCAGTGTTAATATCGAGTTCAATCAGAACTTCAACAATCTTCTCAATACTTTTTATCTTTTTCTCTTCCAACGCAGCTCTTTGACGATCAGAAACAGACTTCTTGCTCAAGCGCTTGTTAATATGTTTAACCTTACCCTCTTCCTGTCCGATTTTTCTTAAATTATCCTTAAGTATTTTTTTGTATTTCTTAATAATTCTGTTACTCAACTCACCTTCGGTATCAATGTTCATTATCTCATGTATGCCTTTTTGATTATCCATCACCTCATCTGACATTCCTTTAAATTTACTAAGAATGAGAGGGGATTCAAAAAGAATCTTATCAATTTCTTCCTCTGCCTTTTCAATTTCCTCGGCATAACTCAGCTCTTGCTCCCTTGTGAGTATGGAAATCTGTCCCATAGATCGAAGATATAAACGGATAGGATCATCAATAGCTATATCTGTTGCCGCAGTAAGATGCAAATCAGCAACTTTTTCTTCTTTTGGAGCATCAACAATATTAATATCCATTTCATCAAGTTTTGTTAAAAGATTATCTATTTCCTCCGGAGAGATAACATCTTCCGGTATAATCTCGTTTACTTCCTGATAGGTTAAATAACCTTTTTCCTTACCCTTTTCAATTAGGAGTTTTTCAACTTCACTTTTCTTCATCTTCTGCTTATTCTTTTTTACGACCTTTGCTGATTCTTTCACTTTACCCCCTGCTGCTTTTCTGTTTTAGAACCCTTAAAATGCCGTTGTATGCTCATATATTCGTTATAAAGTTCCTTATCTACATTACCTTTTTTGATCTCAACATCAATTTCTTTAAGCCTCTTTTCAAGCCGGCTGTTCTTTACCGCTTTTATGAGATCCTTCTCCGCTTTTATCCTGCTTTCTTCGGAATATTCCACTTTATCAAGGTTGACTTCCGTAAACAGTTTCCTGGCCTCGCCTTCAAGCTCATCGGCCATCGCCGAATAATCAAACCCGTTCTCTTTTTCACAATACCCGAATATAAGTTCGAATATCTTTTTTACCGCTTCATCATCAAAATCCGAAGGAAAAACAAATGACTTGACTCTCTTTGCAGTCTCTATATCAGAGAGGGAGAGAACCAACAACTGCTTCTCCATTCTTTCAGTTCTCAGGTCCTTCGCATCTCTTCCGGTCACGCCAGGTTTCTTAGCCGTTTCTTTCTTTTTATCTACCGTTACATTATAGAGTTTTTCATAATAACTTTCGATCTGTTCTCTAATAAGCCTTTCCGGCAGGTTCATCCTTGCCGAGATTATTTTTCTATATTCTTCCCTTTTTACATCATCCGAAACCGCAGCCACTACCGGGAGCATCTGACTGAAAAGTTTCAACTTACCTTTCAGATCGGCCAAGTTTTCCGGTTTTACAATGTCAAGCCAGAAATCCACAATACTCTTTGCTGATCTCAGTTTTTCGACAAAAGCTACTTTACCTTCCTTGTTCAAATACTCATCAGGATCCTTGCTTCCGGAAAATACCACAACTTTTACATCCAAGCCCGCTTCCACAAGTACCGCAATACCGCGTAAAGAAGCATTTATACCCGCAGCATCAAGATCATAAGCAATTACAACTTTATCGGTGTACCTTTTTAGAAGCAGCGCTTGAGCTTTCGTTAAAGAAGTCCCGAGCGTTGCGACCGTATTAGTTATCCCGTATTGATGACAGGTTATACAGTCCAGATAACCTTCGACAATTACAACTCCTAATTCTTCGGGAATATTGGTTTTGGCAATATTCCAACCGTAAAGATTCTTACCTTTACTGTATACCTGGGTCTCAGGAGAATTAATATACTTAGGGAGCGAATTATCCAAGACCCTTGCACCAAAAGCTACGTACCTGCCAAAACTGCTGACTATCGGGAATATTATTCTGTTACGAAAACGGTCATAATGTCCGTCCTTTTTATCCCTTTTAATGATAAGCCCGGCTTTTTCAAGAAGTTCAGGACTTATATTATTTTTTCTTCCAAAATTTAAAAGACCATCCCATTCCTCCGGCACAAAACCTATTGCAAACTTTTCCAGAGTCTCCGGGTTCAAATTCCTTTTACTTAAATAATCCTGAGCTGTTTTACTTTCTTTCAGTTTCTGTCTAAAGTACTTTACCGCAAGTTCGTTAACCTTGAAAAGCTCTTCGTATTCATCTTTTTTTGCCGTGTCACCGGTATCCAGGGTGATCCCCTTCTTTTCGGCCAAATATTTCACAGCCTCAATGAAACTGATATTCTCTATCTTTGATATAAAATGCAGTACATTACCGCCTTCTCCGCAGCCGAAACAGTGATAAATCTGTTTAACCGGACTGACCACAAAAGAAGACGTCTTTTCGTTGTGAAAAGGACATAAACCTTTAAAATTCTGCCCGGACTTTTTCAAGTGAACATGCTCGCTTATTACGTCCACAATGTCAAAGGCTTCCTTAATATGTAAAATCTTATCCTGCGGTATTAAGCCCATGATTTCCTGTTACTTAGATCTGCTTACTCTGCGATAACCCGAGCATTCAAGTATTTCCAATTTACCCCGTTGCTTCATTACCGCATCCAAGAGCAAGTTTAACCCGAGGTTATCACTGCTGATATGCCCCGCAACGACAATATTCATAAAATTCTTTTTTATCTCTTTCCTGTGATCTTCAGAATAATGCATACCCACAAACGTACCAAAACCCGCTTTTGAGGCCGCTTCATAGATTTCTTTAGGACCTTCAGTCCCGCCGGTCATATCTACGTATATTTTTCCGCATTTAGAGCTTTCACTGCCTGTAAATATTTTTGGCCCGGCATTATTTGAAGCAGAGATCTTATACTCCTCAATTTCATTCAGAATTCCAAGAATGTCTTTAAGTGTCTCAGGTTTTTTCTTTGCAAAAATCGCGGTAAGATAACTTGCCACATGATTATCCGCTACAGTATGCGCGCACATCATATTTAGACCAAGAAGCTTTGCGGCATCAACCGTTTTTGTGTGATTTGACGGCATTACCCTGCGTTCTACATCTTTCATTCTCGGACCCATAGTATTTTCAGCCACATTTATAGGAATACCCGCCTGATGAAAAAGCTCACTCTGCATACCCATGACTTCATAAAAGTTAGCATATGCTTTCCCTGAAGGATGATGAGCCATCACCAAATCTATCTTTTTACCCTTTTCCGAAAGTCTGTCCGCTATCGCAAGATCTCCGGAGTCAATATCTACTCCGACCATAACTGTTTTTATTTCCGAATTTAACGAACCATTCAGCACTCTGGTATCAGCATAGGGATTAAAAAGCTTATCTTCGTCAAAACTCTTTTTTTCTTCAGGTTTTAGTGCCTTAAACACCTCAGCTGTTTTTTTAAGCTCTTCTCTTACTATATCTTTACCTCTCGGGTCCGACTCGATGCCTTTTTCTACCACTGCTTTATAGAAATCACCCAACTTCATGTAAAACCCTCCCAACGAAAGAAATTACAAAATACTAATGACAAATGACAATATTTGGTGTTGTTTATATGAACTTCGATAAATTGCACTTCGTACTTTGTTCTTTGTCCTTGTCACTTAGATACGTGTTTATTCCCTTCTATATAATACCGAAGGGGCAAATTCTGCCCCTGTTTTATCCCAATCCTTACGGTTCTGATTATTTTAAAATCCTTGTAACCATCATCTGCAAAATATATCCCGCTTTTCAGAAGAAGAGGCAGACAGTTCTCTTTCTTCCCCAGCTTAAAAGCACCGGCAAGTTTTCCCGGTCCGTTTGTTACCTTACCCTTAAGCCCGCTAAGAGGTTCAACCCCTCGAAGTAACACCGCTCCCGCAACACCATCTTTTTCAGTTACAACATTCATCATAAAATGGAAGCCATAACAAAGATAAACGTAAGCAACCCCGGGTTTACCGAACATAACACTATTTCTTTTTGTTTGTCCTTTATATGCATGGCTGGCCGGATCTTTCGTACCAAGATAGGCTTCTGTCTCAACAACGCGGCCCATAAATGTTTTGCCGTAAAAATTCCTGACAAACACTTTACCAAGAAGCTCTTTAGCCACAGTGCGAGTAGGTCTGTTAAAAAACTTTTCACCCAATACCTTCATTGACTATTTAAGGTGCTCTTTCACTATCAAACTTACCAGAGAGCTATCTGCTTTGCCTTTAACCAGGGGCATTAACTTTCCCATAACCTTCCCCATTTCCTTGACAGAAGCTGCACCGGTCTCTTTAATAACATCCAATACAAATTTTCTGACTTCCTCTTCACTCAGCTGCTCCGGAAGATAAGCCTGCAGTATTTTCATTTCAGTTTCTTCCTGTACCGCAAGCTCACTTCTTCCACCCTGTGTGTACTGTTCTATAGAATCCTTACGCTGTTTGATTGAAGACTGAATGACAGTAATAATATCATCATCCGTTAAAGTTTTTTTCTTTGCAATCTCAGCGTTGCTAATTGCATTCTTTAGTAACCTCACGGTGGAAAGCTTAAGCTCATCTTTGGCCTTCATTGCCAGCTTAAGATCTTCATCAAGCTTTTCTTTCAAGCCCATTCCAACTCCTTAATCCATCTTCTCGAGTCTTTTTCTTAACTTTCTAGCAGCAGCTTCTTCTTTCTTTTTCCTTCTTTCGCTCGGCTTTTCATAAAATTCTCTTTTTCTGATTTCGGTAAGGATGCCTTCCATCTGGCATTTCCTTTTAAACCTTTTCAGTGCCGATTCAAAAGACTCATCGGATTTCACAATTACTTCGACCACTTGAGATCACCCTTTCTTTAATTAGATTTTTGTTCTTTTTTTTTATTAGACAATTAGTAAGCCTGTATTTGTTCCAAATATGCTTAAATACACTTTTGACAGAGAGAAAACAAATGAAAAATGTCCACGTCAAGTGGACATGAGCATTCTATCAAACATTACCGATTTTGTCAATAGCCCATGAACAAGCCATGAACAAACATATTGTTTTATATGCACATTTACATGTTTACAAAACACGCATTTTAACGTAAAATACAGAAATATGGATTATAAAGCAAGACTTACAAAAATATTGGAATATTCAAAAACCAAGAAGTTTAGACAGATTTTTGCCGTAATCATGACAATATTTTTGGGTTGGTTTTTTGGCCTTATGATAGCCTTTTACTATGACCTGCCTCCGCTTTCAGAATTAGAAAATTACAGACCTTCTCTTGCAAGTAAGATTTATGATCAAAACGGCGAACTCATCGCTCAGCTTTTCGTAGAACAAAGAACGCTTGTTCCTCTTTCAAAAATACCGGATAAACTTAAGAAAACAATACTTGTAATAGAAGATGACGGCTTTTATTCACACCTTGGTATTTCTCCTCTTTCTATTCTTAGAGCGTTTCTGGTAAATCTTACACACGGCAGAGTAGAACAAGGCGGCAGTACTATAACCCAGCAACTGGCCAAGAACCTTTTTCTTACACAAGACAGAACTTTTTCAAGAAAAATCAGAGAAGTAATGCTTTCTTTTAAAATAGAATACCGGTACACAAAAGATGAGATTCTGGAAATGTACTTAAACCAGGTTAATATGGGGTCAGGAGCCTATGGTGTTGAAATAGCTGCGAGAACTTATTTTGGAAAACATGTAGAAGAATTGAGTTTGCCGGAGTGCGCTCTTCTTGCAGGATTACCAAGAGCACCTAATAAATATTCTCCATACAACAATATAAAAAAGGCGGAGCAAAGGCGTAACCGTATACTGGACCGGCTGCTAAAGAAAAAAATTATAACCAAGCTGGAAGCCGACACAGCCAAGTATGAACCAATAGTGGTGCATAAGATCGAACAAAAAAATGCGCCTTATTTTATTGAACATGTCAGACAACAACTTGAAGAAACATACGGAGCAAACGTAATTTATAAGGGAGGTCTGTCGGTATACACCTCTCTGGATATGAAGCTGCAGGATCTGGCGCAAAGAGCAGTAGCTGCGACGCTTGCAGAAGCCGAAAAAAAGATAGCGCTTGAGAACGGTATACCGGTAGAAAGTATTAATGAAGCCGAGTTCCGCAAAAATATTCCGATTCAAGCCTCCTTCATTGTCATTGATCCAAAAACCGGGTATATCAAAGCTTTGATAGGCGGCAGAGATTTCTCAGAATCACAATTCAACAGAGCCACGCAATCAAAAAGACAGCCCGGTTCATCATTTAAACCTTTTATATATACCGCCGCAATAGACAATGGTTTTACCGCGGCAGACATAATAGTAGATGCTCCCATGCCTTTAAGCGACGGGAATGAAGGGCAAGTCTGGAAGCCGGAAAATTACGAAAAAAAGTTTTTTGGCCCGACGACCTTAAGAAAAGCGCTTACTTTATCCCGCAATGTTGTAACCCTTAAACTTCTTATGAAAGTAGGAGCTTCCTCTGTCGCGGCATACGCCAATAAAATGGGAATTAAAAGTAAGATTCATAAAAATCTTTCGCTCGCTTTTGGTACTTCTGAAGTCACACTAATGGAACTTGTTTCGGCCTATTCCACCTTTCCAAACTTCGGGGTAAAGGTTGACCCTATTTCAATTCTTACGGTAAAAGACAGCATGGGTAAAGTACTTGAAGAAAACCAGCCGCATGTCCAGGATGTACTAAGACCTGAAAGCGCTTATGTACTAACTTCAATGATGGAAAGTGTTGTCAATGAAGGCACCGCAACAAGAATAAGAGCAGACGGCGTTACTTTTAGCTGCGCAGGAAAAACAGGAACTACCGACAATCAATCCGATGTCTGGTTTATTGGTTATACCTCTGACCTGGTTGCCGGAGGCTGGGTCGGTTTTGATGACAGAAGATCTCTCGGCAAATGGATCAGCAGTTCAAACACCCCGGTACCTATGTGGGCGGCTTTTATGAAAGAAGTCTACAAGGAAACACCTCCTGAACCCTTTGTAAAACCGCCAAATATTGTCACCGTACGAATAGATCCTGACACAGGACTCCTTTGGACTACTAAATGTAAAAAATGGTTAGATGAGGTTTTTATTGCAGGGACGGAACCTACGACAAAATGCAATAAGCATGACGGGTTTGAAACCACGGAAATTAAGAAGGAGGTAACTTCAGAAGTTGCCCGCTAACCCTCCCACTCCTGTACTGGTTACTTTTAATATCCGCCTTTGTAAATACTATGAGACCTCATCAAAGAAACACATAATAGAAGTATTGAATATCTCCCACCATCTTTCCTCTTTTTCCTATTCTTTCTCGGCATTGTTCAAACACCCTCATACTCACCGGACGGGATCACTTTCCTGTCCGACATAAATGGATACACTGTCAGAAAGTCCGCTGATTGTCATTGCTTTGATTGCATGCTTGCCCGGCTGGGGCTTGATGAATACCTGTTCATTGGAAGCAACATGCGAAACCAGAACATCGTCCAGGAACCAGTATACCTCTTCACTTTCCACATTTGTATTTGCTTTTAGAGCTATGCCTTCTTTAATCTCTGAATTATTACGCAGCATGTAAATGGCGTTTTTACCGGGGTTTTTAATGCTGAGCTTACCGTATCTCCCGGGAGAGTTGCAGCTCTTAGAGTGCTGCGGTATAAGATCCAAGCGTCTCCCTTTTTTCAGAAAATGATCCGTGAGATCAGGAGGCCAGACCTCTACTATTCTGCTTGAGCATTTGGACAGATCCTTACAACAGGAACGGCAGACTTCCTCTCCGGTTTTCTTATCAACATATATTCTTTTATGTACAGTACACTCGACATTTGAAGATACTCCGGGAATATAAAGATCGTTTCGTGTGTGATCACAGAAAGGACCCGGCTTATCGCCGCTAACCACACATACTTCTCTTGTTCTTACATCTTGAGGGATACTGAACCAGGAATCACTTGAACCGGAAAGGTAATCAATTACTTCTACCACTGCCGGAGCCGCAGTTTTTGAACCCTCCAGGGCAAAAGACGGCTTAGAATCCAGATTGCCAAGCCAAACCCCCACCGTAAACTCAGGAGTGTACCCGATACACCACGCATCACGCGGGCCAAAAGAAGTCCCTGTCTTAAAAGCAACTTTATTTTTCTTCTGAGTGAACTCCCAGGAGTTAGGCAGATAAGGACGGGTTGATTCCGAAAGCATTTCACTGACAATGTAGCTGGCTTCTTTGCTTATGATCCGTTTACCGCCGGCAGAGTTCTCCCTTTCCAGGAAAAATGACAACTCACGGAACTCCCCGCCATTCGCAAGACAACAGTACATTTTAACTATCTGTTCAAGAGTCACGGGAAAAGCACCGAGTACAATAGAAAGACCGGGACTGTTTTTTGATATATCCGCTCCGCTGATCCCTGCCTCATTCAAAAAAGCAGCCAGACCGTTCTTTTTCATCCTGTACTCAAGGTCAACAGGCGGTAAATTCAGCGAATTATACAAAGCTTCTTCGGCTGTCACAACGCCCTGGAAAGACTTCGCAAAATTAACAGGAACATACCCGTCATAATTCCTTGGTATATCAAAGATGACTTTTTTTGGAGTTATCAAGCCATTCTCTATAGCTCTGGCATAAACAAACGGTTTAAGAGCTGAACCCGGAGAGCGGCTAATGTTAGCAGCGTTATATTGGCCGCCGTTTTCAGGATCACTTTCATCAACACTTCCGGAATAAGCCAACACCTGCATCGTCCTGTTGTTCACCGCAATTAGGGCTCCGTTATTAACCCCATTTTTCTTTAATCCACCGACAAGTTGATTCAATATTTTTTCACAATGCTTTTGGATAACAAGGTCTACCGATAAATGTTTAATATAAGGATCCCCTGTCCCGGAAGTTCTTTTGACAACAGAGGCCGCGATAAACGGGTTTTGAATCCTGACGGAGGGAATACGCTCGCTCTTTGCTTCGCTTATCTCTTCCTTTTTAAGTTTCAGCCCTTTTCTTATTTTTTTTAGAATACGGTCTCTAACCTGTCTGGCATCATTATTTGCTTTATCCGGTCTTGTTCTTTCCGGAGTTTTTAATATACCTATCAAAAGACTGCATTGACCCGCGCTAAGAGAAGCTGCAGGTTTACCATAGTACAGGAAAGACGCGGCCCCAATCCCTTGAATATTCCCGCCCATGGAAATGGTGTTAATGTACATCTCTAGGATCTCTTTTTTTGAATACCGGCTTTCCAGCTGCAGGGATCTGAAAAGCTCTTTCAATTTTATCTTCAGAGTCCTTTTTTTGCCTGAGTGTTCCATCATCTTCGCAACCTGCATCGTTATTGTGGAACCGCCGGAAACTATCCGTCCCTTCTTCCAGTTATCAAATCCTGCACGGAATAAAGAAAATACATTAAACCCGGGATGCAGGTAGAACCATTTATCCTCGCAGACAGGAACGCCTTTTATAAGCGTTTCAGGCATTTGCTCGTATTTTAACTTTATCCTGTAATTTCCCGCCTTATTAAGGTCTATACGGAGAAGCTCACCCTCCTTCGAAAGATAAACAGCAGAATATTCAGTCTCAAGTTTATTAAGCGGCAACGGGAAGAGAAACAGGGATATTTTCATTAAGACAATATAAGCAATAAATACAGCCAGGACCGTTAGCGCTATCCGGCGTATATTACTCGTTATTTTCTTTTTCTTTTTTCCCTTACTCTGCTGCGGGTGTAATAACGAGTTTTTCTTCAGAGAAGTCACCCGCTTTGATCTCCGGGTCATACATAGCCTCCACAAAACATCCCGGCAGATTGAACCTGCCCGGAGTAATAGCCCTTAAGGTGTAGGTGAAAGTTTCAGCTCCGGCCAGTTCATTTCTAAAGAGCAAAACTCTATCATCCCTGATATCCAAAGAGGAGGGCGTAAATGTATTTTCTACAGCAAAACCAAGCTCTCCATTTGACCTTAACCTGATATTTTCCACCTCAAAACCCGCAGGCAAAAGGTCGGAAATAATAATATTCTGAACTCCTGTTTTTGAAGGAGAAACAAGAATACTTACAACCACCAGTTGGCCCTGTACAACCGCTCCCAGCTTTACCGCCTTCCCCTGTTCATCACGATAACGCCTTTCAATCTTAATTCCATTGCTGAAATTCTTTCTTGATTCATTCAAAGGAATACCATTACTTATAATACTATAGTAAGCCTTTACTGCACCTTTATTTGTAAGTTTGACCTTTTTCCCTTCCAACAAAGATTGTTTGAAATATCCGGTATCTCCTTTAATCACTGAAGCATCAATACCCGGGGCCGTTACCTCAACGGTAACCTTTTCCTCAGATCTTTTTAGAACTTTAGACAAAGCGATAAAACACACGGCATTATCCTGTGTGTTCCTGAACCTGCCGTTCCTGAGGCTTTCAGAAAGCTTATCGGCAAGCTTGTTGATCCTTTGATCCATAGGATTTGCTGAAACAAGAGCATTCAGGAACAAAGCAGCATCCCTGTCATCTGAACTCAACCAGCCGGCAAGACTCCTGGCTACATTCTGTCCCAGGTTTTCACTGCCAAGAACAAATAAAGCTGTCTTCAGATCCCCAATCTCAGAGTACGCCATTGAAAGAAAAGCTCTTTCCGCTTGATTCATTTTGTTTAATCTCTTTGTTTTCATAAAGGACATCGTCTCTTTATCCGGTTTACCTGTTTTGGCTTTGAGGTAAAGAAGGTAGGGATTTACCGCTTCCGGTTCTTTATTCTGATCTCTTCTGTCAAGCAACCCAGGCTTGTTATTAAACGCATTCGTCCTATTTATATATTCATCAAGACGCTGCATAATCAGTTTGTTAACCTTATAACCGTTTTTCTCGGCTTCCAGCAAAAAATGAGAAGCATAGCAATTTAAATATTCACCCGCATTCCCACTGTCTCCCCAGATAGAGAAGGAACCATCGTTATTCTGTTTCTTTTCTATATTCGCAATAGCCTCATTAATATAGTATTCAACATTTTTGTTTTCCATACTAAAAAGAAGATTCTGAAAACCAAACTTCTCGAGAAAAAGAAGCGGAAACGCAGTTGAAACATTCTGTTCCAGGCAGCCGTACGGATACCTGACAAGATAGTCCAGACCTCCGAGGAGTTTCAGAACATTGGAAGAAGAACAGGATACCACAACCTCTCTCCCATAGGAATTATGCTCTTCCCTGACCATTACATCCTGACTCTCTCCCGAATTCAAGCTCCCGTACTGAACGACAGTGCTTCTGTCCTGCACCGGACGAACCGGTATTTCTATAATTTTTTGCTGTTTGAATTTCCCGGCTTCCACATTTAATTCACATCTGAAGATACCAATAGCATTATCGGCATCAAACACAAATCTTGCGGTCTTCTGCTCACCGTTTTGTATCTCAAGCTTTACAGAAGCAGCGTTCACGCATTTTGCCGGGCCCTTAGTTTTTAAATTAACACTTATTGTTTCCTGAGCCCCAGATTTATTATAGATCTGAACCGGCAGAATGAACTGGTCAAGAGGAGCGACAAACCTCGGATAGGAGATTTGCACTACTACAGGTTCTGAGACCGTAACATTCTTTCTAAGCACCCCAAATTTATTACCCTGCAACGCCAGAGCAACCACTCTTACCTCTCCTGCAAAATCATCGGTATTGACATGATAACGCACAACGCCGCTTTCATCAGGCGTAAGCACGCCGGAGAATGCAACCATTGATCTCTCTTTCTTCGCCGACAGCGGGTTCAAATGCTTTTTAATCTTGGAGTCAAAATCAGCGCCTTCACCGCCTCCGACCGCCTCCCTTAAAGCTTTTATTTCGGGAAGCACATCATTAAACAAAGTGAATGTAGAGGTCTGCAAAGACTTTTTCCTGAAGAAGTACTCTCCGGGTTCAGGCACCATTTGATTCGTTATTTGAAGGATACCTTCATCTACAGCCATTATAACGACATCCGTCCCTTTGATCCCGTCTTCAGGTAAAGTCAGAGCAACATCAATACCCTTCGCCGAACGGCATTCTACCGGAACATCCATCTTGAAGTTAACCTTATTTGCTTCGGTATCCATTTTCAATTCTATCACGCCAAAAGAAGTCATGGGCAGATTGGAATTTTGAACAGTGGCAGGACGGATCAGGAGTCCGACGACAAAAGCATTGGGGAAACATCCGCCGGAAACTGTCAAAGGCAGAGTATTAACACCCTTATTTACGCTGAAAACTTCAGATTGAAATACTTCATCTCTTTCCAAGCCCAGCAATATTTTACCGGAGAAAGGTGCGTTTACTGTGACATACGCAATTTCCCCGCTCTTATATTTCGCCTTATCCAGAATCAGCTTTAAGGTTTCCGCGGACTCAAGATCAACCGAATCATCTCCCGCTCCGGTTACCCTGATAACTTTTCCGGTCTTCATTCCGTTAAAATCTCCAACAAGCACAGAATACTCTCCTGGGATATCCGGCACAAAAGATATCTCTGCTTTGCCATTTATATTTATCTTCTCGGACTTTACTACTTCTTCATAATAATTTGACTCGTAGTTATTCCTTCCCCACAAGGTTTGCCTGAAGATAGAATACCAGACTTTTCTCTTTATTAAGACCTCAGCCGGACGCTCTTTCAAGACACCACCGTCCGGGCCAAGAGCAACGCAATCTATTTTTACCTTTTCTCCTACATTGAAAGACGGTTTATTCTCCTGTTTAATACCATAATAAGTCTCGTAGTTGTTAACATCTATATATTTATAAGCACTTACCGGTCTGCCCCCTGAGTCGAAAACCTCGGACATAACTACCACTCTCAAGGCTGATGGTGGATTCATAGCAAAAGGATCCAGACTATACTCTTTCATGCCGGCAGCATCAAGCTTTGATTTGCCCAGGTCAAAAAACTCGTTAATTTCAGGTTTTGTCGGGTCCCGGAAAACATATCCTTTAAAGTTTTCATTCATATACTCCCGGCCCGTAACTCGCATTCCGGTTTCAACTCTATTACCTGACGCAGGTGCGCCGAAAAGCTGCATAGAACTGGTGGTAAATATTATTTTTTCATCAGGACCAAACCATTGTTTTTTTGTCTTTATCGCAACTTTAAGTTTATCCGGAATAAATTCCTCGACTTTTAAATTACAGCTTCCAAGCCAGTTACCGGACTGATCCGTTACTTCTGCAGTATACGGTCCGGTGATAATATCCGGCGGGAATGTAAATTCAAAAATTGACGTACCATTGGCGGTGGGCCGTGAGCTAAAACGTCTTTCATTTCCCTGAGAAGGCCCTCTTACCGTAAGATTAAGAGTAAAAGGCGGAGGAACACTCATATCTCTATTTCTAACTACAGCTGTTACAAATACTTTCTCTCCGGGCCTGTAAACACCGCGTTCGGAGAAGACAAAGGCCTCCCTGCTTTTTGGCTGGTTAGCATCTCCGGAGACATTAAACCTGTGTTGATTCAATAGAGAATTGCTCACACGCATAAAAGAATAATCTTCATCTTTTTCTGCAGTTATTAAATCAGCGTTTAACTTGGAAGTTACACCCTTTCCAAAAAGACGCTTTTCCCGCCAGACATTAAAGACCGCCCTGCCTGAAATATCCGTAACCCCCTCATACATTACCTGGTCGGAGGAACTCAATATTTTTACCGTAGCATTGCTCACAGGCTCAAGGGATGACAGCGAAAGTACGGTCACAAACAACTTATTTTGAGCTTCTTTGGCAATAATTCCCAGATCGGTACAGAGCACCCAGGACTTTTGTACCCCGCCGGCGATATACCTTCCTTTTGTATCAGAAAGCCTTATTTCAAACATCCCCTTATATTCCATGGAATGGAATTTCTTAAGATTTATATATCCGGGAATGCTTTCATTTATCTTTCCAGAAACAACCGGATAATCACCGTAAAAAACAGGAGTCGTTGAAGAATCTGAGCTTTCTCTCAAATACCTATTGATCCCATTCTTGAATATTTTATTTATCGAAACTCTGACGCTGTCAAGATTGACCGTCCTTATTTCAATATTCATCTGTCCTTTTGCCGGCAGAATATTTCCTCTATGCGCAAATTCTGCCGAAGACGGCTTATCTTCAATCTTTATTGACTCTTTCTTGGCATACTCATTCTTCATTATTTCCCCGTTTTTAGATACCATGCCGGGCAATATAGAAACCTCATAGGAAACATTTGGTTTAAAATCAGCGCTGATTACTGCATAACAATATTCAGTCTTTACAGTGAAAGGTGTCTCGGGATTGATTTTCACATGCGATCTTACCTGAGAGGCCTCAACAGGCATATTATATAGAACGCTAATGAAACTGTTACCGGCTTCATGCCATAATTTGATCTCAGTGGACATGAACTCTTTTTCTTTCGGGATACTCATCTTTTTTACATAGTCTTTCGCAAGGCCCGCTCCGCCGTTTATACAATTAAGACCTGACTTGACAACTATAAATATATCCTTCACTTCATCACCCCGTCCCGGAACTCCGCTTCTTATATATACTCTCCCCGGAAAACTGGATTTTTCCAGCGTAAAATTCAGATTTTTCCCATCTCCGGTAACTTTCACATATTCCTTCAGGGTTTCGATGTTCACGGGCCAGTTAAATGTCAGTTGACCGACAACTTCTTTTTCTACATCCTTGTAATAATCATAGTTGAAAATCAGGCTGTCACCCAGAACCAGCAGCCTTTGAGTATTGAATTTTATACTTTCCCCAGGAATGCTCTTGCCGGAAGTTGATTTTAGTGCCTTTCCATTTATTGTTGCAGAATAAAAAGTAGAAGGCTTCAACTCTTCTTTGGGAGTAAAAACTATGACATTGGGGGATTCTTGAGCGATCGTACCGGAAACAGCAGGAGAGATATTTATGCAAGCTTCCTTTTCACCCTCGACTATGCTTACAGGCTCATTAAACTCGACTCGTATAACAGGAGATTGCGAGACAGTCCCTTCCGGAGTAAACAATGCTACTTTTACAAAAGTGACATTCATAATATATACAGCAGCAAAATATACAATTACAACACCTACTAATACAGATGAAGCAATAAGTATTTTTTTCTTCTGCTTTAAAATATACTCTTTCATTTTCTGAGAGACCTGACCTATCTGTATTCTAAGAGAAATTTTATTCGGCTGAAGTTCGGTTGTTGGCTTGTTCTCTTTTCTTGCTTTTTCCACCTTTTTCTTTTCCAACGAAGAAGGCGCAGGGGAGCTGAACTTCTTTGATATTTTGCTAAAAATAGAACCATTAAATATTCTAGCATTATTAAAGTATTCTTTTCCCGAATAAAAAGAACCGGCAACAAGTCCGGCAATTGCAGCAGACAAGCTGCCAAAGACTTTTTCATTAATACCGGAGAGCAAAAGATCCAATAATCCAAAAACAACAACTGCGGTTATTGCGTAGATTCCCGCAGCATAGACAAATATAATCTTATTAAGATATTTTTTCCTTGCAATAATTGCAACCAGGAAGGAGAAGGCAATATGATAATATATTCCATTTACCCCTGCCATATAACTCGAATACCCAAACAAGAGAATTGCAGAGTAAGGGACATACATTAAAAGGAAAAAGGCAAACTGTCTCTTCGAAATATCAGTTATTTTTCCCAGGGATAGCGATATCTTTTCCGTAACAGAGTCCAGCATAATCACATAAAACAAGTATAAAACCAATAAGATAGAAGTATAGAACAGAAGGGAAGAAATATCATTTATCACCTTAGAAAAGACATAAAAGACGAAAAGAATCGCCAGTGCTGGCAGAATTTTTACCCCATTCCTTTTTGATAATTTTCTATGAATGGCTCCGGCACTAAAAAGCAGTACAGGTAGGGTTCCGAGATTAATAATCGGTATTGATTTTAAAATACCCCCCGAAGTCTCACCAAAAATATACCAAATAACGAAAAAGAACAAGAAAATAGCAAATATTTCTATTGTTTTTTTCATCTGACTACTTAAATTCATTTTCCACCCCCAATAACGTCTTTTAAATTATGATTAATGCCTCTTTTAAGAACAACAATTATATTATATCAAAAAAACCCGTCTTTACGCTCTATATATTTTATGCTTTTTGTTAAATTGGAAACCGATCCCGCGTATTTTAAGTATGGTTCAAAATATCTTCATAAGTCTATTTAACCGGCCCTATGCGATTTAATGGCAACCAGATCTTAATAGGTTTTCCAACTATATCTTCTTCGTCTATCAACCCAAAATGCCTTGAATCATAGCTAACAGCTCTATTATCTCCTAAAAAGAAGTATTTTTCATTTGGAACAGTAATCAATGGATATTCGTCGAATTCTTTTACCACCATGGTATCAATACGGTTCGTATATGGCTCATTCTGTTCTATCCCATTAATATAAAGTTTCTTTTTTCTTATTTCAACCTTATCGCCAGGAACGCCAACACACCTTTTTACAAGCACTCTACCGGTTTCTTTTGGATCTTTAAATACTACTATATCAAACCTTTTGACTTTTCCGATCTTGTATGCATATTTTGAGACTATAAGATGATCACCTATCAGAAGAGTTGATTCCATTGAACCTGTTGGCAAGGTAAAAAACTGCATAATATGTTCCTTAATTATCGAACTCCACGGAAAAGCACCATTAATAAAAAATATTGCCAAAGCAATACAGATAAGCTTCTTTTCTACTTTAGGTAATTCGGCCCCTTGCATATTAAGTTTTCTTGCAGTTTTATAAGCATCCAGAATAGAAACGATATGAAGAAGAAGTACTACAGTAGCTTCATAATAAGCATTGATATCTAAAGCAACAATAGCAATTATATACAACAAAAAGAGTAAGACACCTTTAATAATTTTTTTTACGTATAACTGCCCCAAACCTGGGAACAACATGCTCAAAAAAGCTGCAAGATATTCGTCTTTCAATTTTGCAGTATTTCTCGGGTTCTCCTTTCTGATATAACTATGAACAATCTTGAGTTGGTAAACCATAAATATCACTGAAGCGGGAAATACCACAAACATAACATATGTCAAAATTGTATTTTCTGCTAACATGCTGTAGTAGAGAAGAACATCCAAAAGCAGATAAATAAACATTACAACAAGCCCTTTTATCTTGTTTTCCGCATAGAAATATCCCAACCCCGGCAAAATGTAACTAAATATTATTCCAAGCCATGGTTCTTTTTTACCTTCAACAGCATTATCATTAATAATGCTATTAAGATCATTTTTATTAAATAAATTCATATCCTTTTTTCTATATTTCCATGCTCCAATAAATAGTAAGACTAAAATTACTATGTCTAACATATGATTCTTTATTATAGTATAAATATAATCCATGTCTTTCTCCGGCAATACTGTTTCTTCTGTCTATGCCAATTTTCGCAGAATATTGTATCACTTAAAAACAAATATCGATATCATCACAATAATAAAGAATACAAAAGAAAACGCAACGAATATTAAAATATAATTTCCGTAATGTTTACCTATATTTATAGATCTTTTTTCCGACAATTTTAGTTTTTCTTCGTCTGATAAATCCTTTTCCGTCCAGCTACGCCGAAGCCCTAATATTGCAATCAATGTAATAATTACTATTAATATTGTAGTTGATATAAAATAGTTATCATAGATTTTTGTAATAAATATATATCCAATTATAGCACTAAAAAGCGCAACAATTAGAGTTCTAGCGCCTAACATTATTTTGAAAATCTTTTTCATTTAGCTATTTCAACCTTTGAAGACGCATTGTATTTTTTGGGAAATTGCAATTCCCCCGGTTTAGTGGACTACTTGTTAAGTTGGTAATAGTCGCTCTCTGACTGATCGGGACTTTTGTACCCGTTGTA